>JAFVTT010000002.1 GCA_017503065.1 Bacteroidaceae bacterium
ATGTGCGGAGAGCAGGGGAGAGAGTTCGCTCTCCAGGTTCTGCAATTCCGGTGTGGAGCATGAACGGCTGAGGCCGTAGAACACTCCGGCGGTGCGGTTCAGCAACTGTCCCGAGCGGTCGAGGGCGGCAATGGTGTTCTGGAAAGTAGGAGCCTCGGCATTGTTCACGATGGCGTCAATCTCCTTCTTCTGCTCCTCCATGCCACGCAGGAAGGCCTCGCGATAGTTGTCGGTGGTAATCTTCTCGAAAGGTGGAATCTCATAGGGGGTGCTGTAGCGGCGCTCCAGCAATGGATTCGTGCTTTGTGCCATGGCACTGAGTCCCATGCTCAGAGCCATAGTGGCGGCGATAATGGTTTTCTTCATTGCAATTTGTATTAACGTGATTGTTTACTAGTAAAGGTACATTTTGCAAAGGTATGCTTTTTAATCAAATACCAAAGCGTACCACATGAATTATTAACTTTTTTTGCAAAAGTAGTTCATATAAAAGTTGATTGTCATGCAGTCTTTTAATGTAAATAATATCTATATTTGTATGGATTGTACACAAAAACATCGCCAGTTGACAATGGAAATACTCACAGTAGTAGAAAGAGCAAAGGAAAATGATGTTAAGGCTTTTGAAATATTATACAGAACGTACCGTCAGAAGATGGTGGGGATATGCATGAACATCGTCAAGGAGGACAGGACCGTGGTTGACGACCTCGTGCACGATGCGTTTATTCTGGCATTCGTGTCGATAGGGAATCTGAGGGACAATGGCAAGTTCAGCGAGTGGCTGACCACTATAGTAAGGAATGTGTCTCTGAAACATGTGGAACAGAGGGACAGGATGCTCCTGTTGTCCATATCATCTGTCAGTGAGGAGGATACGTTGATGAAGGATTCAGTTTCCTCGCCAGATGCCGACCTTAACTACAAGGAACTGCTCGAACTGGTGAACCTCTTGCCCGAGGGATACAGAAAGATATTCCATCTGTCGGTAGTAGAGGGCTTCTCACACAAGGAGATTGCAGACATGCTGGGCATAGAACCGCATAGTTCCTCGTCGCAATTGTCTCGTGCCAAGCGTATGCTCAGGCGTATGATAGAGAGCGGTGCAATCTGGGCGGTAATTGTATTGTTCGCTCCTCTGGCATGGTATTTCGTTTCCAGATATGGAGAGGAGCAAGGCAAGAGGATGGCTGATGTGGGACAAGGGAATGAACGTCCCAACCGGGCGTTGAACGATAGTATTGTGGAGGAACCGCATCATGCACAGGACACCTTGCCGAGGCTATGCCCCATTGGGATAAAGGTTCAAAATACACTGGCCGAGGATAGGGAAGATATGGTGTTGCCGCACGATACAGATACCGTTGCGGTCGTTCTCCCGTCTGCTTCAGTCAATGAACCCTTGGTTGCAGAAACAGAAGAGAGGGAGGCGCAGGATGTCCATGCCAGGGACTCAGTAGCAGGAACTGTCTCCATGCCTCGGAACAATAAGTTGGAACAGTTCATGGCGGAGGACACGAAGTGGCACTTATGCCTAACGGGTTCCCTCGGTTCAGCCTTGGCTCAGAATGGCTATCCGTTTATTGCCACAGACATGTCCCTTCTTCCAGAACAGGATGGGCCAATACCGGTGTTGCCAGAGCAAATTACCACATGGGAGGAGTATTCCAATTACGTCAGCCTTGTGCCTCCATATAATGTAACAGAGCGTATCCGTGTTCTCAGTGAGATTTCCGCGCACAACACGGGCAAGATTGAACAAAAGGAACAGCACTCAAGCCCAATTACATTCGGCGTGTCGTTGGCAAGGCCGCTCGGAAAGAGATGGGGAGTGGAAACCGGCATACAGTATTCTCTGCTCAAATCCACATTCTCCATGGGCGAGGGCGGATACTCCGTAGTGGATAAGCAGAGCGTGCATTATCTCGGCATACCGCTTCGTGTGTCCTATGATTGGGTATCATACAGAGGGCTTTCGGCATACACTTCCATGGGTGTAACGATGCACATACCCGTATACGGAAAGACCAAGAGCGACTATATTGTTGACTGGCAGACGGTTCTGACGGAGAACTGCACCTTCACGCCCTCTCTGCAATGGCAGGTGGGTGTGAGTCTTGGAGTCCAGTACAGGTTTGCTCCGCACACCAGCATATTCGCTGAACCCACATTCAACTGGTTCATACCCTCTGGCGGTGAAACACGTACCGTATGGACGGAACATCCTGTAATGTTCACATGTCCGTTCGGTATCAGGATTACCTGGTAGCATGTCTGCTGAGGTATTGTGTGGATATCGTGGAGCGTTCGTTGATGGAGAGGCGCAATGCCGTTGTCAGTTCCTCCCTTGGGCAATCCACGGCCTGCGCGAGCAGGTCGCGGTGCCTCACCTTCATGACGAAGACGCTCGGCCCTGTGGTGATACTCCCTACAAAAGAATGGCTTGATGGCAGCAGGTCTGCGGAGACGAGAAGGCGGCGGATGGCATCCTTCTTGCTGGAGGGGTCTTCATTGCAGAAACGCTGGTGACAATAGCCCTTCTCGTCCTGTTGGCATAGCGTCAGAATCCTCAGGTTGGGGAAATCCTCCTGAGCCTTCTGGTACTGGCGGTAGTCATCAGTAAGGATGAACAGGCAAGCCTCCTCACTCCCAAACTCCAATCTGCTTATAATGGTCTTTCCGTCTATCAGGCTCGTCTCCGTAATCTTGTCGCCACCCCTTATCTGCACAGCGGAGTAGACGGGCGGCAGACGTAGTTTGGCCTTGTAACTGTCTTCCAGTCGTATCATCTCCGGCGTAAACCTCCAAACCATGCGTGCTACCATGCTGTATGCACTCATATAGTCGGCATCTATGCCAAGTTCCGGAACGCAGAACCTCTGCACCCCTTCCAAAGAAACGTCCTGCGAAAGGAATACCGCTTCTCCGTAAGTCCACAGGGACGCCAACCTGCCAGTCAAGGTTTTCATGCCCGACTTCGCTTTCCAGGCAATCGCCCCCAGGGACTTCTGCCTGCGGCATAGCCTCAGGATATTGCGCCAGGACGGCAGCCTGTGGAAATTGTACTTTTGGTGGAACTTCTCATGCACCTCTTCGCAGAAGGGCAGGAAGTACTCTGTCCACCCGATGCCGGTGCCGAAATTGGCGTCCTCCGAATATATTTGGAACCTGATGCGGTGTGCCAGGCAATAGAGCATGGCATTCACCATATAGTTCATCTCCACAAAGAACCCGCAATCCACGCCTATGCGATATACCATCCTTTTGCGGAATGAGGCATTTACCCTACGGTACGATTCGATATCCAGTTTCTCCATGCTATCATGTGCCGGTATGCGCTTTCCTTTTCACCCGACATCCATATAGATAGGATAGCATGCAGGATGACTGCACGGACAAAAAAAGAAGGGACACTTCACAGTCGTGTCCCTTCTGGCTTTTTGGCAGGTCTTGTGATGGCCGTTACCCTTTATTCTCCTTATTCGGCAAGCATGGCGTCCGCCAGGGCTTCCAGGGCGGGCTTGTCGGTTTCCTTCAGTTTGCCCCAGATGGTTACGGTGGGTTCCACTATCTCGCACTGCTTCATGCTCTCTATCATGTGGCGCATCACCTTGGCAGCCGTGGGAGCCCAGGTGCCGTTTTCCACAAGGCCGAAGCGGCGGCGCTGGTATGCCTTTATCTGCAGGTGGTGCAGGAAATCGTGCATGGGGGGGAACACTCCGGCATCGTAGGAGGAGGCAAGGCATACTACACGGGGATAGCGGAAGGCGTCCTCTATGACCTCTGCCATGTCGTCGCGGCTCAGGTCGCTGACCACCACCTTTGCGGCACCCTTCTGCTTCAGCACCTCGGCCAGATGGCGTGCCACCTGTGCCGTGTTGCCGTGTATGCTGGCATAGGCCAGGAGGATGCCGTCGCTCTCAGGTTCGTAGCGGCTCCAGAGGTCGTACAGGCGTATGGCTTCTGCCATGGCCTCGCCTTGAAGCACGGGGCCGTGCAGAGGCATGATGGCGCAGATTTCCAGGGTGGAAGCCTTCTTCAGCACGTTCTGCACCTGCATGCCGTACTTGCCCACGATGTTGAAGTAGTAGCGGCGTGCCTCGCATGCCCAGTCGTCCGTCTCGTTGCAGAGCGCACCGAACTTGCCGAAACCGTCGGCAGCAAAGAGAATCTTTTCGGTAGACTCGTATGTCATTATTACCTCGGGCCAGTGCACCATGGGGGCGGCAATGAAGTTCAAGGTGTGTGTGCCCAATGGCAAGGTGTCGCCCTCTTTGACTACCATGATGCGTTCAGCAAATGAGGCCAAATCAAAGTAGAATCCCAGCATCTTCACCGTCTGTTGTGAACATACGAGGGTGAGGGCGGGGTACTCCTGCATGGTCTTGCCTATGATGGCAGAGTGGTCGGGTTCCATGTGCTGGCATACGAGATAGTCGGGCGTGCGTCCCTCCAGGGCAGCAACGAGGTTGGCAGTCCATTCCTTTTCCTTGCGTCCGTCGGCGGTATCCATTACGGCAACCTTATCGTCCAGGATGACCCAACTGTTGTAACTCATACCCTCGGGCACGATATACTGGCTCTCGAAGAGGTCTATGTCCAGATCGTCCACACCGATGTAGCGTATGTTCTTGGAAATTTCGTTTGTCATATTGTGTTGTGTTTGGTTTTAATCTTGTTGTTTTGGGGGGTAGGGTCTTTAGGGTCCTTTGGGTCTTTAGGGACCTTAGGGTCTTTAGGGAGTTTTCCGTTTTCACCTTTCCGTTTTATTCCCCTACTATTGCTTTACGCACGCGGTTGGCCAGGGTGTCGTAGTCCTCTTGTTCGGCCTTTGGCATGATGGGTTTGAGGTATTCCACCTTTACGGGTTTGGGCGAGGGCAGTTTCTTGCTTCTCGGCCAGGCCTCGTATGCACCGCTGATGCGCACGGGCACTATGGGGATGTTCAGTTCTGTGGCCAGGATGGCAAAGGTCTTTTTGAATTCGCCCACAAAACCGGTGCGTGTGCGCGTGCCTTCGGGGAAGATGACTAGGTTCTGTCCCCTCTTCAGCACAGATGCCATTTCCATGATGGATTCCTTCAGGCGTGCACGCTCCATGATGATGACATTGTTGCGGCGTGCCAGGGTTCGGCGCAGACTTCCGCGTACGTGCTCCTCGGTGGCATAGAAGAAACTGTTCCTTATCTGTTCGGAGGTAAGTCCCGCCATGGCCACAGGTCCGTCCATGAAACTCTGGTGGTTGGGCGCCAGGATGAAGGGGCCCGAGGCGGGGATGTTCTCCTGCCCTACGATGGAAAGACCGTTGTAGAGGCTTATGAAACCCTTCATCATCTTTGCCCACACGGACATGAGTGGTGAGGTGCGTCGTGTACACTGTTCGCACTCTGTATTGCTGTCCTCGGGGTTCTCAGGGAAGGAGAGCAATCTGTTCCAGTCGATTTCCTCCACCTCCATGCGTGTCTTGTTCTCCTGTATGTGAAGAGCCAGGGCACTGACGTCGCGGAACCCCAGGAGGCTCTCTGCGCTTACCTGCACTCCGAAGGTGTTCTCTATGAATGTCTGCAGGCTTATGCGGTCGAGCGAATCCATGCCAAGGTCCGTCTCTATGCGGTCGGTGGGGCGCAGGGTCAGTTTCTTCTCTCCCTCTATGTACTGCTTCAGTATGCGGTATTCCTCGCTGTCGGGTTCTTCGATGGGAGCCTCGTCGACGGGTTCTCCCGCATATTGTCCTTCCAGGATGTCCTTCAGGCGGAAGCGCTGGAGTTTCTCCAGTTTGGTGCGTGGCAGGTCGCCACGGAATATGCACAGGGTCATCACCTTCTTGTACTGGGGCACGGAGTGGTTGTATGGTTCCAGCACCTCCTTCTTGATGATTTCCTCTGCCTGCTGGTCGGTAAGGTCCTTTGCCCACTCCTTCTGCGGTACGATGATGGCACAAAGCATGTCGCCCTTCTGCGTGATGGCAGCCTCGTGCACGTAGGTGGAGTACTTCTCTATCTTTGCCTCTATCTCGGCAGGTTGTACGTTCTTGCCGTTGGACAGGACGATGATTTCCTTGCACCGGCCGGTGATGTAGACACGTCCTGCCTCGTCAAAGCGTGCCAGGTCGCCCGTGTGGATGAAACCGTCCCCGTCTATGGTGGCTGCCGTTTCTTCGGGACGGTTGTAGTAGCCCTTCATCACATTCGGACCCTTGGCGCACAGTTCGCCCACCACCACACGGCCTTCCTCCATGGTTCCCATCTCGCTGGGGATTATCTTGCACTCCACAGAGGGCAGGGGCAGGCCCACGCAACCGGGTATGTAGTCTCCGGGACGTGTGAATGCTATGATGGGAGCCGTCTCCGTCATGCCATAGCCTTCCAGCAGGTTCAGGCCCAATGTTTCCAGCCCCCTGCCTATCTCGGCATCCAGTGCGGCACCACCGCTGACGCAGAACTGTATGTTGCCGCCCATCTTCTTGTGCACCTTCTGGAAGATGAAGCGCGACAGGGCAGGACTTTTTGCCCATGCGCAGAAACGGAACAAGGCACGTGTTACGGCCTTGGCCTCAATCTGCTTCATGATGCCCATGTAGAGAGTCTGCCACAGGCGTGGTACTCCCACGAAAATCGCCACCTTGCCACGGCACAGGGTGTCCATGATTTCGGGACCTGTCATACCCGGACTTATAGCTACACCGCCACCAAGCAGGATGGGTGCTATCATGCATCCCTGCAGGGGCAGGACATGATGCAGGGGCAGGAGAATGAGGGCACGGCGTTCGCTGTTGAAGATGCACACCTCGTCCGATACGCCCCGGATGTTGGCCATCAGATTTCCCAGGGTGAGCATGACACCCTTTGGCGAACCCGTTGTGCCGGAGGTGTAGATGATTACTGCCGTATCCTCCTCCCTTCTGCTCCAGGTGGAGGGTTCGGGAGCACCTTCTCCGCTCTCGGGTATGCCGGCGTTCTCGTAATTGTCGATATTCAGCATGCGCACCTGTGCCCCTGACAGGGAAATGGCCTCCTGCACTACCTGGATATGCTCGTCGGATGTCCAGATGCACTGGCTTCCGCTGTCCTTCAGTATGTATGCCAGGTCTTGTGCCGTGGACGATGCATCCACGGGGATGGCAATGCCGCCGTTCTTCCAGATGGAGAAGAAGGCGTATATCCATCCTTCCCTGTTCTCCGAGAAAATGATGGTCTTTTTGTCCTCTCCCTTGGGAGTGTGTGTGGCGAAGTGGTCAATATGCTGAAGCATGGACCTGTAACTTATTTCGCCTTGCGACGTGACTATGGCTGTCTTCTTGAAATCCTTTATCATCGTTCTCCTGTACCTTGTTATATATTACGGCAAACAGAGCAAATTTATTCTATTTTTGCCAATCTGCCAAGGGAAGACATGAAAAAAGTTCCTGTTGGGCATCAAAAAGTCTTGCCCGGCAGGAACTTTGTGCTAAAACTATATGACCTGTGCTTATTTTGTTAGCAGAGGAGTGGACTTCGGTACGGCTTTGCGGGCCTCGGCGATGCTGTCTGCCCTGGCGATGCTGTCCTGGATGTGTGCAAATTCTATGGCTTCAAGATGGCTGTGCCCATAGACCTCTCTGTTGCCGGAAGGCTTCAACTGTCCTCTGCGCCCCATTCGACGGTATGCCTCCGGTATGTTTCGGGGACCGATGTATATTTCCTTGTTCAGAGGGCGGTCGGCATCGGTAAGCCTATGCGAGAAAAGCCAGTCGTATGTCTCATACATGTAGAACAGACGGCATGGTTGGCTATGGTTGTAGCCTTTCAGACGTGAGTATATGAGGCGCTGGGGTATGGAATCGCGTCTCATGGCCGCCACCACACGGTCACTGCAATTCACCGGAACTGCTGCGTCGGCCGTGCCGTGCAGAATCCACAGGGGTACCTTGTTCAGGTTGCCTATGGTCTTGCTTGTGGCGCCTCCGCAGATTGACATGGACGCGGCTATGCGGTCGGGGTATGCGGCAGGCAGGTCCAGGGCACCGTATCCGCCAAGACTCATGCCCAGGACGTAAATGCGCGTGGTGTCTATGCCGGGATGTGTGCGCGATGCCCATTCCGCCAGGTTCATCAGTTTGTCGGGATCCCATGCCCCGCCCGGATTCTGCGGTGCGAGTACATAGGCATCAACCTCCAGACCTCTGTCCATGGCATCCAGTGTACCGTAACGCAGCACCTGCCTGAGGTCGTGTCCGCACAGGCTTGCCCCATGCAGGAAGATGACCAGCGGTTTCAGTTTCTCTATCCGCTTGGCCTCCTCTCTCTCCTTCCAGTGTTTCCACTCGGCAGGCTTGGCATGGAAGAGTTGCTCCAAGTCTATGCGCCTCTGCATTTCCATGTCGTCATGGCGCATGGGTATCAGGGTGGGAGAGGGAGGTTCGGGGGAATAGAACCAGAAATGGTATCCTCCGGCAGCCAGGTTCTTGTAGGCATGAAGTTGCTGGCTCCATCCATCGGCACTTCCGCATATCAGGAGGCACAGGGAGAGTATGCCGTATAGTATCGTCTGCCTGAAGTGTGCTTTCTTCTTGGTCATGGGCAAGTGGTGGTTTGTCTATTGTATATAATATATAAGGTGTAGGTTCCGTTATCTCGGCAGGTTGAACCTCAGGCCGGCATAGAGCATCCATCCGTCTATGGGGCCCCATGTCATTGTGGGATCAAATTCTTTGCCCCAAGGCTGGTCAGCCGCAATGATGGGATTCTTCTGCGTGAAGTCGGTAAGGTTCTCTCCACCTATATATAACGAGAAATTCTTTCGAATATTGTATGTCACCTGCGCATTAAGTTGGGGGAAGGCCTTATACTCCTTGTCCCAGGACATGGTTCCGTCTGCCTTCAGATAGGGGTCTGGCATGCGCCCGGGACCGTTCAGTGCTATGGTGGCATCGAACTGGAACATGTCCTTCGGTGTCTTGTATTGCAGGGAGCAAAGAGCCTTGTAGCGCGATGTCAGAGGGCGTTCCCTGAGGGCCTTGTTGCCCTGTGCGTCGATGAAGGTTGTCTTTGAGTCGGTATGGCGGTATGCCAGTGTGGCGTTGAATCCCTTGAAGAAAGGATAGGAAGCCTCCAACTGGAACACGTGCGAACGGCTCTTTCCGTCCAGTTGGTAGATGTACACGGCATGAGGGTCTCTGTCCATGTCTATGACGGCCTGCTTCTGGAAGTCTGTGTAGTAGTACTCGGCCGTGAAGTTCAGTTCCTGACCGAACAGGGTGGGCTTGAATATTACGGATGCTCCCACGTTCCAGTCCTCCTCGCGCTGTGTCTCGCTATCCATTACAACATGTCGCGAACTTGACAAGAGGTAGTTGTTCTCGTCCAGGGTGAAGGAAGTCCTGTATCCCTTGCCTGCAGAGGCACGCACGTTCACCCATTCCGTGGGTGTCCATTTCATGTGTAGTCGGGGAGTGGCAAATGTGCCCCACAGGTTGCTGTAGTCAACACGTATGCCCGGCTGGATGAGGAACTTGCCGTCGTGTCCGTGGTCGTCAAAGATGGTGAATGTGTATTGCGCGTATCCGCCACCGGTTATCTCATGGCATGAGGGGTGGAGCATGGACAGGTCGAATGTCTGGTTGAGGTTGTCGTTGGGCTGGCGCTTGTATCCGTCGTAGTTCATGGAAAGGCCTACTGACAACTTGTGGCTGTGTGTCCACTGGTTTTCAAATATAAGCGAGGCATATGCCGTACTTTGGTCAACGTCGTAGTGCTTCTGTCCGAAATGGTTGTCCTGGCAATGGTAAGAGCCCGAGAGTATGAGCGCCAGGCTGCTCTCATGCTCGTTGTTCCACATGTATCCGTTCTTCATGAAACCCTCCACGCGGTTTGTCTCCAAGTGGATGAGGTAAGGGTTCTGCACCTTTGCCTCCAGCTGGCCGCTATGCCGGTTCTCGTTCAGGTAGCGGGCACCTATCTGGAACTCATAGGTGTCGGAAAGGAAGGTCCAGCGGTTCATCACGTTCACCTGCTCCGCCTTGGGCATGTCCTGGAAACCGTCGTTGTTCTCGTCGTGAGAGGTCAGGTCCTTGTCGTAATGTACCAGCAGGGTAGTACCCCAACGAGGGTCCTTCATCTTGAACGTGGCATCGGCATTGCCCTCTATACGTCCCTTGCTGTTGCCGTACAGGTTCAGGTTTATCCAGTCGGCCTCGGGCATCTGTGGCTTGCGGTATTCTATGTTTATCTGTCCTGTCATGGCCTCGTAGCCCTGTTTCACGCTGGTAATGCCCTTGCTCACCTGTATGGATTGCATCCAGGGGCCTGGCACATAGCCAAGACCGAATGGAGCGGCCACGGTGCGGAAGTTCGGGATGTTCTCCGTGAGCATCTGCACGTAAGTTCCGCTGAGTCCCAGCAACTTGATTTGCTTGGCACCTGTGGAAGCATCGGTGTAGTTCACATCCACGGCTGCCGTGCTTACGAAACTTTCGCCCAGATTGCAACATGCCGCATGTCTCAGGCCTGCGGCGGTAATCAGTTCGCTGTTCTCTGCCGTATGCCACATCTTCAGGCTCGTCTGCTTGCGTCCCAGCACTTCTGTCTCGTGCATTTCGGTGGCAATCTCCTGCAGGCGAATTACCAGGAACTTTGCGCTATGCGTGCAGGTGGTATCGTTCTGGTATCCCATCATGCTGGTAACTATCTCATGCAGATGTCCGTTCTTTTTCAGGTGGAACTTGCCGTTGATGTCCGTAGTGGTACCCACGTTTGTGCCTTCCCATCGCACTGTTGCTCCCACAAGCGGTTCTCCGTGCTCGTCAATCACCTTGCCTTCTGCCTGTGCCATGGCGCCGATAGTCATCAACCCCATAGTCAGCAGACATGCTATTCTGTTCCTATTCATATATAATAATGTATATATCTATTATTGTTGGCCACAAAGGTATGCAAATTAATTTGCAAGTGAAATGCAAAAAGAATTTTTAAATATTGTAGCTTATGCTAGTGAATAATGTACTTATGTTGCCATTTTTTTTCATTTTTATAAAAAAAAACAGGAAATATGTATATAATTAGGAAAAAAGATGTAACTTCGCGTGGAAAAGTATTACTTTGTTGATTGTTGATAGTGTGATTTGATGAATTATCGCGCTTGAGGTATAAAGCAAATACGAAGTAGCAAAAATTGACAAACAAGTGTTTTTAATAAAAAATTAGTTTATGAAAAAAAATGTTTTTTCTAAAATCCTCATGATGGCGTCTGTAGTTGCTGTTTTGAGTGGATTCAATTCTTGTAAGGATTATTCCGACGAAGTGAAATCTGACCTATTGGCCAAACTGGAAAACCAAAACACGACTTTGCAGGAAGCTTTAGCTGCACAAAAGGAGGAGTTCATGCAGAAAATCGCCGAATTGGAGGCTGCTCAGGAGGCTTGCAAATCGGAGTGTGCTAACAAGATGAAAGAGCTGGATGCAAAGTGGAACACAAATTTGGCGGCAGAAATTGCCAAGTTACAGAATGTGGATGCCAGTCTTCAGGATCAGATTAACAAAATTAATGCGTTGTTAGGCGCAGTAGATCCCAATAAGACCATTGCTGAACAGATTGCTGATGTAAACAAAATTGCTGCTGAAGCCGCAGCTAATGCTCAATCAGCTTTGGAACAACTCAAGACAGTAAATGCAACAACAAAAGATTTTGAGGAGCGAATAACCGCATTGGAGAATTGGCAGAAGGAAGTTAAGGATCTGATAGTTGCCTGGAGTGATCGTCTTACAAAGGTTGAGACAGATGCTGCTAAGGCACTTGCAGATGCTAAAGCTAATGCTGACAGAATAGAGATCATAGAAAAGTTGGCAGCTGCTCATGGAGTAAGACTTGATAGCATAGTTGAAGTATTGAAGGATTATGCTACAAAGGAGGAATTGGCAGAGGTTAAGACGCTTGCTGAAAATAATCTTGCCGCTGCAAAAGAGTATGCTGATTCTCAGGTTGCTGCTTTGACAGGGGGATACACAGGCACAATTAAAGACTTGGAAACAGAAATGCTTAAGGCAGATTCTCTATTGGCTGAAAGACTTGATGCTGTTGAAAATGCAGTAAACGAGATTAAGGATCAAGTTGCTAAGAATACTGTTGCAATAGACAATTTGACCGGTGCAATGAAGAAGCTGATTACCAGTGTGATTATTCAAGGTACTGAAAATCCTGTAATGGGATCAATTGCAACTCCTTTCAATACGCGTTCAAACATCTTGGCTGCATATTACGGTAGCGTAGAGTCACAGGGTTTGGAATTCCCAACGGAATTGCCTAGATTCTATGTTGACAACGTGGTTTTGACAACAAAGGATATTGAAATGCTTGGCGTTTCTAGTATTACAGCAGAAGCTGGTTCAACACTGCTTGGTTCTGAAGGTAATGCTGGTACTTTGTATTTGACAGTTAACCCCAACACTGTAGATTTCACAGGAACAACATTTACATTGGTTAACAGCCAGGACGAATTGGCAGGTGCAGAACTTGGTTCTATTGAGCTGTCAGATGAGGTTTTGAGTTTCGGTATAACTCGTGCCAAGAATAATGGTTTTTATGAAACAAAGGCTACCATTAAGGATGAAAATCTTGAAAAAGTTAAGTTAAACTTGAACTTTAATGAGATAAAGGATGTTGCAACAGACATATTTGATGGTGAAGGCGTTAACGTTACTCAGTTAGCTAATACAGTTGCAAACACAATGTCTTCCTTTAATATGGAAGCAAATGGCGTTAAGGCTTCTTGGACTGATTCTGATGGTGAACATAGCACCTATTCACAATATGGTGTTGCTGTTGTTGCTGTCAAGCCTTTGTCTTTCACCTTTGGAAAGGATTTCAACTATCAAACAGTTCCTGGATATGAACGTCTAGAAGGTTTTATCGGAAAAATAACAGACAAGGTAAAAGCGGCAATTGCTAAGACCGATAAACTCCTTAATATTGATCTTATTGAAATTAAGGAAATTATTATACCAGAAACACCTGAAGTTGAAGATGTTCAGGTATCTGTAACAATACCTGGTCAGTGGATAGACAATGGCTACGGAAAACAAATTTGGGTAGATGCAAAAACTACATCTATCTATGTTCCCATTCAGGAGGTTGTTGATGATGTTTATGGAGATTTGGCTTCTTCATTCTCAGACGTTAATGCTATGTTGGATGATCTTAGAGGTATGATGAAACAGATTAATGATATACTGAAGGCAGGTAAGGATCTACAGGCAGAGGCTAATAGTTATGCAGACAGATTCCAGACTAAGCTTACAGACTATCTCAATAAGTTTAATAACAAGTTCTGTAATATAATCAACTCTACAAATAAGGCATTACGTCCAGTATTGCTTGTTAATACCAACAAGGGATTCCATAAAATCAGCCAGGCAGAAAATAATCCTACTGTAATTACCGGCACAGAACTTGAATTGATTCCCACTTCCTATACAATGGAATACATTGCCCCTGCATATAAGAAACTGGTTGGTGTTACCAATGTCTACAAGGATGGCGCGTCTGCACAGACTGGTAATCCTGCATGTATGGCAGCACTTAATAAGGTCAATGCCCAGAATGGTATTGCTGAGATTCTTGCAGGTAATACATATCAGGTTAGTGCAACTCTTGAAACCGGATTTGTTTATGAGATCGTTTATACAGCAGTCGATTTCTATGGTAAGGTTGATGCCAAGAAGTTCTATGTAACTGTTAAGTAATACACGGACTTATTTATTAATCACCTAAAAGATTGTAATATGAAAAAAATGATAGTTTCTTTGATGCTTGCCATGGGAATCATGGCAGCATCAGCACAGGAACATCAGCCTAAAACCGAGAATGTATTCAATCCTCATTGGTATGTTCAGGTTCAGGGTGGTGCTCAGTATACTTTGGGAGAAATGGATTTTGGTGATCTCATTTCTCCAAATGTGCAGATTTCTGGCGGTTATAATTTTACGAAATTGTTTGGTCTTCGTCTTTCCGTAAATGCATGGCAAAGCAAAGCAGGAGGTAATTATAGCCGTGACTACTCTTGGAGTTGGAACTATGTTAATCCCAATGTCGATGCTATTCTGAATTTATCTAATTTAATAGCAGGATATAATCCCAATCGCTTATTCAATGTTAGCGGTTATGTAGGCGTGGGTGTTAATGTTGCGTGGGGAAATGAGGAGGCTGCATCTGTTAAAAATTCCATCTATGCAGATTACAATTATCCTTCCTATCACAGTTCTGCTGCTCTTGCAAATTTGTGGTATGGTACCAAGTCCTTTTTTAATGCTCGTGCAGGCTTGATGGGTGACTTCCATATTACAGACAATTGGAGTGTTGGTTTGGAAGTAAATGCAAATGTTCTTTCTGATGCCTATAATTCTAAGAAGGCAGGCAATGCAGATTGGCATTTTAATGCATTGGTAGGTGTTAAGTATGCTTTTGGCAAGACCAATACTACACGTGAAATTGCTCCTTGCTGTGAACCTGAGATTCGCTATGTTGAGAAACCCATTATAAAGGAAGTTCCCGTAGAAGTTGTAAAGGAAGTGCTTGTAGAAACTCTTCGTCGTGATGTATTCTTTAGTTTGAATAGCACTAAGGTTTCTAATGCAGAAATGTACAAGATCAATGAAGTAGCAGATTTTCTGAAGGCTAATCCTAAAGCAAAAGTATCTGTTGCTGGTTATGCAGATAAGGGCACAGGTAATGCTTCTATTAATAAACGAATTTCAGAAAAACGAGCCAAAGTTGTAACTGACATATTGGTTAATAAGTTTGGTATTTCACAAGATCGAATTACGTCTGATTCTTTTGGCGATGTTGAGCAGCCCTTCGAAATCAATTCTATGAATCGCGTATGTATCTGTATTGCTAAATAAGTATTAAGTAAAATTTATAGGCAATTATTAATTACTCTGTCTCAAATATGGTCTCCATATAAGAGACAGAGTTTATGTTAAAATTATGAAGAAGACAGTATTATTTATTTTTACTTTTATCTTTTCTCTGTTAACTAATGCTCAGTTCAGCGGAAATGGTTTTTATCGTGTGCAGAATTCTGGAACATTGCGCTATTTGACGGTTGTTGATAATAGAGCCAGTGTAAATGTAGCTACTACCGAGCCTGATTTGGCGGCGATTCTTCCTATCCGAAAGTTCGAGCGTATTGTAGGTAATCCGGCTTCTGTTATATATATATATCATGCTGGTGGCAATAATTATTCTCTGCGTGCACAGAACGTTGATTCTTATGATATAATGGGAATTTATCTTAATTTAAGGAAATTGGATGATGGAACCTATTATGCTTGGGCAACAGCTAGAGGATTAACTAAGTATCTTTTTGATGAGAATTCAGGAAGAGATGATGGTTGGCTTGACACAAAAGGAGAAGAAACGAATAAAAAGTGGAATATAATTC
The DNA here is from genome assembly GCA_017503065.1 of Bacteroidaceae bacterium. The sequence goes on from JAFVTT010000002.1 coordinate 15,415, forward strand.
CGCTAAATTCTTCTTCTGATAATTATTTTGCGGCAGTACCTGAATTTGAATTGAATGGGTACTATTACTCAACGATGTACTCTTCATTTCCGTACAAGGCAAGTAGTGATGGCATTAAGATGTACTACGTTTCATTATTAACTAACAATATTGCCGTTCTGAAAGAAGTTGAGGATAATTTTGTGCCGGCAGCTTCTCCTGTTATTATTCAGTGTGCTTCTGCTGACTATGCTGACAATAGATTAGACGTATTGGAAACTGGAGGTTCAACTATTGTCAACAACTGTTTAAATGGAGTTTATTTTAATAACGGCAATGGTAAGCATATGAACCGGGTTGCTTATGATTCCATGACTATGCGCATTTTAGGTAAGACTAGTGATGGTTCGCTTGGGTTTATAACAGCAGATATTGATTATCTTCCTGCAAATAAGGCCTATTTAACTGTTCCCGCCGGTTCCGCAAAAGAAATAAAACTAATAACTGAAGAGGAATACGAAACAGGAATAGATGATATTAGGATTTCTGGTGGAGACAATAATGTATATTATGATCTTTCTGGAAGAAGAGTAGAAAGTCCCAGAAACGGTGTTTATGTCTCTGCTAATGGAAAAAAGATCTGTAAATGATAATAACCCAATAAACTGGAATTTAATTAGAGTTATCTAATCTTGAAATTATTCGTATTTTCAACGGGGTTATACATGCGAATTCCTATCTATTGAAATATGATCTTTCAAGATTGGGTTTAACTCTCTGTTAGATAGTATAAGTTATATAATAGACTTCAATACTAATATCCGTATAATAATTAATAGCAGCAACTACTTCAAGCGAGGTAATTGCTGCTATTGTTTTAATATATTGCAAGTCAGGCAAACTATTCCACGCTATAGTCCCTGGAATAACGCAGCATCTGCTCGGGATAGCCTTCTGTATAGTCTATGGTAACGTCGGTTATGTTGCCCTCGCTGTCCTTTACGGCCGTGTACACGGGGTTGATGAAACCCTTATAGGGTGCAATGTCCAGTGCTTCATAGCGGGCGAGAATTTCCCGGTGCAGGTCGTAGTTGATCTTCACGCCGTAGGTTTCAACCAAATCACGGGCAGCCTCGAAGTCTCCCGTTGACTTGATACGCTGGATCTCAGCAAGCAGTTGGCCGAAAAGGGTGCGCAGGGCCGTGTAGTCGTTGATGCGGATATAGGTCTTGCCGTCGCGCTTTACCATTTCTATTACGTCCTGTCCGTTCTCAGCCTTGCCCTTGCCGTGCTCGTATGCCCAGTGTGCTATGAGGGCACGGTTGCGCATGTGGGCCTCCTCTATCTGGTCGCCTAACTTTATGCGCACAATCTGTGTGAGTAGGCCGTTCTGCATCTGGCTGATGTAATTTGACTTGTATGCCTCTGTATCCGGCATAAGGCCAAGTTCCACCAACTTGGGGTCCGCAAGGTAATAGAGGGCGAACAGGTCGGCGCGTGCCTCTTCTATGGTGCTGCCATAGGCCTTCAATGCCTCGGAATCTACTCCTGGGAGGAGTTTGCCGCTGCCGTGGCCAAGGCATTCATGCAGGTCTGTGTGCAGGGCGTCGGTCACTTCGCCGTACTTGCGGATGAGTTCGGCCTCTTCCTCTCCATACACAAATTCGTCCAGCATGCCATTTCCCTTGGATGACTGGGCATAGGCATTTGTCAGGTTGGCGATGGTGACGGACTTGCTGCCATGTTCTGCACGCACCCAATTGCTGTTGGGCAGGTTAATGCCTATGGCTGTGGAGGGATAAAGGTCGCCACCAAGAATGGCGGCACGGATAACCTTGGCAGAAACGCCCTTTACCTGTTCTTTCTTGAACTCGGGAGCGACGGGAGAGTTGTCCTCGAACCACTGGGCATTGGCACTGAGTTGCTCTGTGCGCTTTGTGGCATCCAGGTCCTTGAAGTTGACGATACTTTCCCATGATGCCTTCATGCCCAGAGGGTCGCCATAGGATTCGGTAAAGCCGTTGACGAAATCAACCAGGGGCTCTGTGTTCTGCAACCATGCTATTGCGTATTGGTCGAAAGTGTGCAAATCGCCCGTCTCGTAGTATTCCACCAGTTTGTCTATAACCTCCTGTTGCTTGGCATCTTCAGCATAGGGACGTGCAAGTTTCAGGTTCTCCACAACCTTCGTGAGGGACTTTCCGTACTTGCCATTGGTGGTCCAACGCTCCTCGTATATGGTGCCGTCCTCTGCCTTGACAAGAGTGGAATTCATGCCGTGCATTACAGGGCGCTGCTGGTTTCCCTCGGCCTTTACCCTTGCATAGAAAGCCTCGGCCTCGACCTGTGTAACTCCCTGGTAGTAATTGCTGGCGCTGGTGACTACCAGGTCTTCACCCTGTGCCTGATTTACCCGTTTGGGCATAACCTCAGGATTGAATATCACCTCGGCTATTTCATCGGAACATGAGGTTTGGGCCACGAACCATTCTCTGCTGAATTCAGGAGAGAACTTCTCGCTGCCGTAGTGATGATGTATGCCGTTGCTGAACCACAGGCGCTTCAGATAAACTTCAAAAGCCTTGAAATCGGCACATTCCCTGTCTCCGTCGTATTCCTGATAGAGTTTCTCCATCATACGCCGTATCTCCAGGTTGTAGCGTCCGTTCTGGTCGAACAGGATGTCACGTCCCCACAGGGCCGCTTCCTGAAGATAGTAGACAAAGGTCTTCTGTTGCAGGCTCAGGGCGTCAAACCCCTCCACATTGTAGCGCAGCATCTGTATGTCGGCAAAACGCTCGTCAATGTAATTGAAACCCTCTTCCTGCTGTTGCGTGCTGCCTACGCATGAAGCCAGCATGACTGAGGCAGGAAGAAGCAATGATCTGATAATTTTCTTCATATTCCTTATATTTATATATTATATGTAATGTATGCGCGTCTATAGGCATAGCACCATGGCAAAGGTATGAATATTTTTTTGAATGGCAAATAAAAATCCCCAACCTGTCGCAGGCTGGGGATAAATCTTTATTGGTAAAAGTACAAGGAGCAAGGGATTAGTTCTTGAAGAAATCCTTTACGGCCTCGTTGGGGACCATGCGCTCGTCGAAAGAATAGGTACCAGATGCATTCTTGACCATCTTGATAACCTTTGTGTAGGAACGGCCATCTGTCTTACCTGTCTGCAGAGTAGCCACTGTTTTCTTTGCCATAACTTAATCTGAGTGATTGTGTGTGTGTTAATTACTTGATCTCCTTGTGCACAGTCATTCTCTTAAGAATGGGGTTGTACTTCTTGAGCTCCATGCGCTCGGGAGTGTTCTTGCGGTTCTTGGTTGTCACGTAGCGTGATGTTCCGGGCAGACCACTCTCCTTCATCTCGGTGCACTCCAGGATAACCTGGACGCGATTGCCTTTAGCCTTCTTTGCCATGTTTTAGTTCCTCCTGAAATTAACCGATTACACGAATTGTTTTCCAATCACAAAAACCTTGAGCCACTGCATTCTTCAGTGCTGCATCAAGACCCACCTTGTTGATGTAGCGCAGACCGCTGGCGCTGATGCGCAGGCTGATCCAGCAATCTTCCTCAACATAGTAGAACTTCTTGTGGAACAGGTTCACGTCGAAAGTGCGCTTTGTGCGACGCTTTGAGTGAGACACGTTGTTACCAACCATGGCTCTCTTTCCGGTAATTTGACAAATCTTAGACATTTCTAATCTTCCTTTCTTTTGTTACTTTTCCAATAACATCTTCCAAACAGGGCACAAAGGTAGCGCCTTTTTGCGAATAATGCAAATATTTCCGTAGAAAAACTCCTTATATCAGGTATTTTCGCTTGTTTTGCTCCGGTGGTGGCATGCCCGGCTATATCTCCACTCTGGAATATGCGGGTTTGTCCATGGAGCAAAAGTCCCTGTCCTTGTATTTGAAGCATCCCGTCATGGCTATCATGGCCGCGTTGTCGGTGGTGTATCCGAACTTGGGGATGTAGACGGTCCATCCGAAACGGCGTGCATGGTCGTGGAAAGCCTCGCGAAGACCGGTGTTGGCGCTGACCCCTCCTGCCACGGCAACGTGCTTTATGCGGAGGTCCTTGGCGGCCTTGCGCAGTTTCTTCATCAGGATGTCCACGATGGTGTATTCCAGGGATGCGGCCAAGTCGGCCTTGTTCTTCTCTATGAAATCCGGGTCTCCGGCCACCCATTCCCTGAGGTTGTAGAGGAAGGATGTCTTCAGTCCCGAGAAGGAATAGTCGTAATCGGGTATCTGGGGACGGGCAAACTGGAATGCCTTGGGGTTGCCCTGCCTTGCAAGGCGGTCGATAATGGGGCCTCCGGGATAGCCCATGCCCATCACTTTGGAGCACTTGTCTATGGCCTCGCCAGCCGCATCGTCTATGGTCTTGCCTATGATTTCCATGTCGTTGTAGGCACGCACCAGTATTATCTGGCTGTTGCCTCCGCTTACCAGCAGGCACAGGAAGGGGAAGGGCGGCGGGGTGTGAGCATCGCCTTCTTCACGTACGAAGTGTGCCAGGACGTGTCCCTGCAGGTGGTTCACCTCTATCATGGGAATGTCCAGGCTTGCCGCCAGGCCCTTGGCAAAACTTACTCCCACGAGCAGCGACCCCATCAATCCCGGACCTCGCGTAAAGGCTATGGCCGAGAGTTCTTCGCGCTCCACACCTGCCTTCTTGAGGGCCTGGTCAACAACGGGAACGATATTCTGCTGGTGGGCACGGCTGGCAAGTTCGGGCACCACTCCTCCGTAGGCCTCGTGTACGGCCTGCGATGCCGTTACGTTGGACAAGAGCACTCCGTCCCTGATCACCGCAGCGCTGGTATCATCGCAGGAGGATTCTATTCCAAGAATTATCATAACCTTAAACCTTATTCTATAATATTAATGTGTGTGTCGTAAATCAATGCGTAAGTATCTCCACACCGTTTTCCGTCATCAGGTAGGTGTGCTCCCACTGGGCGCTGGGCAGTTCGTCGTCTGTTATCACCTCCCATCCGTAGGGGTCTTCGTCGTCTATGAACACGCGCCATGTGCCGGTGTTTATCATAGGTTCTATGGTGAATGTCATGCCTGGAACCAGGAGCATGCCCGTACCCTTGTGGCCAAAGTGCTCCACCTCGGGTTCTTCGTGGAAACGGCATCCCACGCCATGGCCGCAAAGGTCGCGCACCACACTGAAACCGTTGGCATGCGCATGCTTCTGGATGGCATTGCCCAGGTCGCCCACGAAGACATAGGGTTCGGAGCACACCTTTTCGCCCACCTTCAGGCATTCCCATGCCACATCCACCAGGCGCTGCTTCTGCTCCGTGGTCTTGCCTATGACAAACATACGGCTTGCATCGGCATAGTACCCGTCCAGAATGGTGGTGCAATCTACGTTTATGATGTCTCCCTCTTCCAGAATGACATCCTCGGAGGGGATGCCATGGCACACCACTTCGTTTATGCTGGTACAGCACGACTTGGGGAAGCCCTCATAGTTAAGGGGCGCTGGAATTCCGCCATGCTTCACGGTGAAGTCATGCACTATACGGTTTATCTCCTCGGTGGACATGCCTTCGCGGATACGGTTGGCCACCTCGTCCAACACGGCGGTATTCAATGCCCCGGCACGCCGTATGCCTTCAATCTGCACGGGAGTCTTTATCAGTTCTCGCGTAGGGCACAACTTGCCTCGGCTCTGGAACTCCAGTATCCGCAAGTCCATAGGTGTGGGAGCAATGCCGGGGATAAGTTTCCAGTTCTCCGTTATCTTGTTTTTCTTTGCCACTTTTCCTTTTGTTATTTGCGTATGCAAAGGTACAATTTATTTCGGAAAACTCAAGCGACAATGCGGATTAACGAAAATTTTTGACTAACTTTGCCCGACAGAAACACTCATTACACAAACACTAACCATAACATGAACCATCTCCGTAATATCCTGTATGCTTCTGCATTGCTGACACCCGCTGCATCCTCCTTTGCCGGAGAAAAGCCTGCCGGCAACGACACGCGCCCCAATGTAATTCTCATAGTTGCCGACGATCTGGGATACGGCGACCTTGGCTGCTATGGCGCCCAGGACGTCAAGACTCCCAATGTGGACCGCCTGGCAAAGAACGGTATACGTTTCCTCAACTCCCATGCGGCGGCCGCCACAAGCACCCCGTCTCGCTATGCCCTGCTTACCGGGCATTATTCATGGAGAAGGCCCGACACAAGGATAGCAGAGGGCAATGCCAGGATGATTATCCGACCGGAGCAGTACACCATGGCCGACATGTTCCGCCAGGCCGGCTACACTACGGCAGCCATAGGCAAATGGCATCTCGGATTGGGTGACAAGACCGCCGGACAGGACTGGAATGCTCCCCTGCCATGCGGACTTCAGGACATCGGTTTTGACTATCACTACATCATGGCAGCCACCGGCGACCGCGTGCCCTGCGTGTTCATAGAAAACGGCTTCATCGCCGACTACGACCCCACGGCTCCCATAGAGGTAAGTTACCGCCAGAACTTTGCTGGCGAACCCACCGGCAAAAGCAATCCCGAAATGCTCTACAACCTGAAACCGAGTCCCAACCACGGGCATGACCAGTCCATCGTAAACGGCATCTCGCGCATAGGTTTCATGAAGGGAGGCGGCAAGGCTCTGTGGAAAGACGAGAACATAGCCGACAGCATCACCTCGCATGCCGTGGAGTTCATCAGGAAGAACCACCGCGAACCCTTCTTCATGTACCTTTGCACCAACGACATACACGTTCCGCGTTTCCCTCATCCGCGCTTCCGGGGCAAGACAGACATGGGACACCGTGGCGATGCCATAGTTCAGTTCGACTGGACCGTGGGCGAGGTAATGAAAACCCTCAAGGACCTGAAAATAGACAAGAACACCATCATAATCCTGACCAGCGACAACGGTCCCGTTGTGGACGACGGATATGCCGATGAAGCGGTGGCACGCCTTGGCAACCACAAACCGGCCGGTCCCCTGCGCGGCAACAAGTACAGTTCCTTCGAAGGCGGAACCAGAGTGCCCTTCATCGTATCGTGGCCCAATGGTATGGAAAAGGGCAACGACTCCAGGGCCCTGGTGTCCCAAATAGACCTTTTCGCCTCGTTTGCCCAAATGCTGGACGCACGACTGCCCGAAGGTTCCTGCCCCGACAGCCGCAGACACTGGGATGCCATCACCGGCAAGGACACGCAGGGATGCGAGTACGTGATAGAGCAGAACCTGTGGAACGTCCTGTCCGTAAGAACGTCCGACTGGAAATACATTGAGCCAAGCAACGGTGCGCCCTACATGAAACTCACCGACATAGAGACAGGCAACAGTCCTCTGCCCCAACTCTACGACATGAGCAAGGAGGGTGAACAGGAGAACCTCGCCAAGGAACGCCCGGAAGTAACCGAGCGTCTGGCCAAGATTATCGACAACGAGCGCAAGCGGGGGAGCGGTGAAAGGTGAGAGGTGAGAGGATGAGCGAATGAAAGGGCACAGAACCTATGTGAAAAACTGGTTCTGTGCCTATATTTTTATCCCAGATTGGAGGGAGCATTACTAAGGCGGTGTGGAAGTGGCGGGAAATATTACATCCTTTTTTTCGTATATTTGCACTTGACATTTGTCTGCCTTGTGCGTTATATTGATAGATGACACAAACGGAGTTCGAACATAAACTGATAGGGATGCGCCCTCAGATGCTGAGGGTGGCCATGGATTTCTTCCACAACGAGGAGGATGCCGAGGATGTTGTCCAGGAGGTTTATGTAAGGATGCTGAAACGCGGGTGGCGACAGGGCGACAACGTTGAGGCCTTGGGCATAAGAGCGACAAAGAACCTGTGTGTCAGCGTGTGGAGGCGGCAACGATTGCGGGAATCCGAACCATTGGAAAGCGTTCCGGAGTCTGCCGGACATGATTCCGCCGACACTCCGCTGCTAAACGGAGAACGGCATGCCGAGATAGAAAATGCCATACGAAAACTTCCTCCGTCCGAGCAGAGGCTGATAAGGATGAAACATCAGGACGACATGCCTCTGGAGGAGATAGCAAAAAAGACGGGGATGAGCTGCCGTTCGGCCAGCACCATCATCAGTTCGGCAAAGAAACATCTACTAAAACTGATTAAAGACACATGATTGACAAGGAACTTATACGACAGGCAGCAGAAGACATTGACATCTTCGAGGCAGACCTCAGCCAGGAATATGACCGCATAGCACGTCAGCGCAAGCCGCTACGCCTATGGCCATGGGCGGCGGCCGCATGCCTGGTGATTGCGGTGGGCATATCTCTGCCAATGCTGGTGCGCACGGACAATGGCAACAGAAATACCATCGCTGAGGCAAAGATACAAACAGAGGGCGGACCTGTTGCCCAGCCATCAGGGGTAGAGAGCGACGTTGCAATACCCGTACCACCTCCCCCTCCAGCCAGCGAAACCACAAATTTACGTTTGTCACAAACGGAAAAGATGCCGCCACCTACGGCAACACCGGTAGAGGCTGAAGCAAAAACAAATCAAGAGTGCACGGAAGTTGACGAAATGATGTGCAATCTGCTTGACGAGATTACACAACAGACAATTGCTGAGAAGAAATACGAGGAACATCTGTATTACACCCTGATGGAGGAAATCTGCACAAACGCATCTAACGAACATAACACACCGGAACTATCATTATGAAACACATTCTATCATCTATCATCCTTGCAACAATAACCATTGGTTGTTTTGCACAATCTGATTACAAACTTACCGGCAAGTCTGACAAGATAAGCCATCTCATCAAGTTCATGTCTGCTGACAAGA
>JAFVTT010000031.1 GCA_017503065.1 Bacteroidaceae bacterium
ACGGCGGTGGTTTTGAACAGGTGAACCTCCTCTATGGCGAGAACCCCAACAAGAGCGTCCGCGAATGGACAAAGCCTTTCCACCAGGCTGGCATACAGACACACATGCTCGACCGTGCACTGAATGCCCTGCGCATGAGCCCATGCCCCAAGGACCTGAGAAAACTGTTCTACAAGGTGAAGAAGGCTCAGGGTACAGACATTACCCGCATATTCTGCGGACTTAACGACCCTCGCAACGTAATACCCTCCATCCGTTATGCCAAGGAGGCTGGCATGATAGCACAGGCTTCGCTGAGCATCACCCATAGCCCCATCCACACCGTGGAGTACTATGTTGACCTGGCCAAGAAGTTCATTGATGCCGGTGCCGACGAAATCTGCCTGAAGGACATGGCTGGTATCGGTCGCCCCGTTAGCCTCGGCAAGATTGTTGAAGGCATCAAGGCATACAAGAAGGACATCGTCATCCAGTACCACTCTCATGCAGGCCCCGGTTTCTGCATGGCATCCATCCTGGAGGTGGCTAAGGCCGGTTGCGACTACATAGACACAGGCATGTCTCCCCTCTCATGGGGTAGCGGCCACGCCGACATCATCACCGTGCAGGAGATGCTGAAGGATGCCGGTTTCAAGGTGAAGGAAATCAATATGGAGGCCTACATGGAGGCGCGTACCCTCATCCAGGAGATGTACGACGACTTCCTTGGCTACTATATCCCAGCACAGAACCACATCAACAATGCCCTTCTCGTTAAACCCGGTCTGCCCGGTGGCATGATGGGCTCGCTGATGACCGACCTGGAGGACAACCTGAAGAGTCTGAACAAGTGGAAGCAGAAGAATGGCCAGCCCGAACTGACCACCGACCAGTTGCTGGTAAAACTCTTCGACGAGGTGGCCTACGTATGGCCCAAGGTGGGTTATCCCTGCCTGGTGACCCCCTTCAGCCAGTACGTCAAGAACCTGGCTCTGATGAACGTGATACAGATGGAGAAGGGCAAGGAACGCTGGAGCATGATAGCCGACAACATCTGGGACATGATCCTGGGTAAGAGCGGCCAGTTGCCCGGTCCCGTTGCACCCGAACTCGTTGCCCTTGCCAAGGAGCAGGGACGTCAGTTCGAGACGGGCGATCCCCAGAACTACTACCCCGACGACCTGGAGGACTACAGAAAGAAGATGCTGGCACAGGGTTGGCCCACCGGTCAGGACGACGAGGAACTTTTCGAGTACTCCATGCACCCGTCTCAGTACGAGGCATACAAGAGCGGCAAGGCAAAGGCCGACTTCGAGAAGGACCTGGCAGAGCGCAAGGCCAAGAAGAACGCTCCCGCCGCAGGTGTTGCCGAACTGCCCAAGACCATAAAGGTGAGTGTGAACGGACAGACCTACGAGGTGAATATCGCCTACGGCAACGAGGCGCCTGCCGCCACTCCTGTCGGTGCACAGGCACCCGTGGCAACAGGTGAGGGCGAGGACATCCTGGCTCCTCTGGAGGGTAAGTTCTACCGTACCAAGGATGCACAGGAACAGGCCATACAGATAGGTCAGGAGGTCAAGGCCGGAGATACCCTCGGTTACATTGAGGCCATGAAGACCTACAATGCCATCCGTGCCGACTTCGACGGTATTCTTACCGCCGTGACGGTGAACTCTGGCGACTCCGTGGAGGAGGACGATGTGATAATGAAGGTGCTGAGAAAGTAAAGTAGAGGAGGAAAGTGACTTATGTTTAACGAGATACTGGAAAACCTCTATAGCATGACCGCCTTCCAGGCCATTGCCGAGAACCCTTTGTTCCTGGTGATGTACCTGCTGGCCTTCGTGCTCCTGTACCTGGGTATCGTCAAGAAGTACGAACCCCTGCTTCTGGTTCCCATAGCCTTCGGTGTGCTCATTGCCAACTTCCCCGGTGGAGGTATGGGCGTGACACAGGCAGATAGCGAGGGTATGGTGGAGTTCATGAAGAACGGAGTGATGGTGAAGAAGGACATCTATTCCATGCCCCTGCACGAGATAGCACACGACCTGGGATTGATGAACTACCTCTACTATGCCCTCATCAAGAGCGGACTTCTGCCTCCCATCATCTTCATGGGTGTGGGTGCACTGACCGACTTCGGTCCCATGCTCCGCAACCTCAAGCTTGCCATCTTCGGAGCCGCCGCACAGATGGGTATCTTTGCCGTGTTGCTGGCCTCTCTGGCTATGGGCTTCACACCCCAGGAGGCCGGTTCGCTGGGCATCATAGGCGGTGCAGATGGTCCTACGGCTATCTTCACCACCATCAAACTGGCTCCCCACTTGCTTGGTCCCATAGCCATTGCCGCTTATAGTTACATGGCTCTGGTGCCTGTTATCATCCCCATGGTGGTGAAACTGCTCTGTTCGGAGAAGGAACTTCGTATCAACATGAAGGAGCAGGACCGCCTTTATCCCGACGGAACTGAGATAAAGAACATGCGTGTGCTGAAGATCATCTTCCCCATTGCCGTTACGACCATAGTGGCCATCTTCGTGCCCTCTGCCGTGAGTCTGGTGGGTATGCTCATGTTCGGTAATCTGGTGAAGGAAATCGGCAACGACACCTCACGCCTGTTCGATGCCGCATCAAACGGTGTGATGAATGCCGCCACCATCTTCCTGGGCCTTTGCGTGGGTGCCACAATGACCGTGGATGCCTTCATCAATGTGCAGACACTGGGCATCGTGGCCGGTGGCTTCTGTGCCTTTGCGCTGAGTATCGCTTCCGGTATCTTCATGGTGAAGGCGTGGAACCTCTTTGCCAAGAAGAAGATAAATCCGCTCATCGGTGCAACTGGCCTCAGTGCCGTGCCCATGGCAAGCCGTGTGTGCAATATCATCTCCACCCAGTACGACCCCAAGAACCACGTTCTCAACTATTGCATGTCGTCCAACATTTCCGGTGTGATAGGTTCGGCCGTTGCGGCCGGTGTGCTCATCTCATTCCTGGGATGATAAGAGTAAACGGAAAGGTGAAATCTGCGAGTAAGCGAGAGCAATCAAACTTGTTTGAATTGCCGAACGGGAGCAGATTCGAAGAAGTCAAAACGGAAATCTGCCGAGCGTGAGCAGATTCAAGACGACGCAGTCGGATTAAAACGGAAAACTAAACCGCTCACCGCTCACCGTTAACCGCTCACCGCTCACCATTCATCGCTCATCGTTAAACGTTAAACGTTCTATGGAAATATCTAAGATAGGATTCTATACAGGCCTCTGCTGGAGTGCCTCGTTCTTATTGGCTATGCTTAGCCTCACGCAACCTGCGTGGGGCTTTGCCGGCAATTTGCTGGGTGTGTTGAGCATCTGGGTGGCAGGCGTGCAATTACGTGCCGCACAGGAATCCATGCCCAAGGAGGAAGAACCATGGGGTGTGCGCCATCGCTGGCACAAGTCCTTGCAGGTACAACTTCTGGCCGCCCTGCTTTGCACCTTTGTGCAGTACATGTATTTCCGGTATGTGGACAACGGACGCATGCTGACGGCACTGACCGAGGTGTACACAAATCCCGAATACACGGAACTGATGAAGCAGGCTATGCCCGAATACAAACCGCAGGACGTTCTTGACCTGCTTTCGCAGATAACGCTCAGGGACTTGGCTATAAACTTCCTTGTCCTGAACTCCTTCCTGGCCATAGTGCTCAGTATCCCCACCGCATTCGTGGCGGCTGTGAGGAAGAAGTAACCATACTGTTCTGATATATCGAAAAAACAAACACCAAATAATGTTATGAAAAAGATTCTCTCATTTATCCTGCTCGGTGCAACGTCACTTGTTGCCTCGGCACAGATTTCATCGTTGGACGAATTGTCCTCCGACAAGGCATACACCATCTATAATCCGTTCTACACGACCTATGCCGTGTACAATGCAGAGAAGAGCACGTCGTTGGTTTGGGCGGCAGGCATGACGGCTTCAGACAAGACGATAGCCGACCAGTCCTACACCGCACCGTTCAATGCAGCCGACCCATCATCCTCATGGATGATTGTGCCGTTCAACGAGCAATGGTTTGTCTACAACCTCGGTGCGAAGAAGTTTATGGCCGTGGGACACACAGCGGCCAATGAGTCCACCGCTTCGGCAAAATTGCAGGACACCCCGGTAGCCGTGGAGTTTACAAGCAATGGCAACGGTGGTTTTCACCTCCGTTCCTACGATGGCAACCAGAACTTTCTCTGTGCCGCTCCCCAGTTGTCATACCCCATCAGCATCTGGACGAGTGCAGACAATGGCTCCACATGGCAGATAGAGGAGAACGCCCAGGTACAGGCCGATTACGAGACCTGTATGCAGAAACTCAAGGAGGCTTTCCCCGAAACCGTAGCCTTGAAGATAGACACACGTCACGGATATGTGTGGAGTACAAAGAACGGTGGTCCTATGCCCGAGCGCATAGCCAAGGGTCGTGACTTTACTTTCTATACACGTGCACGCCTCGGATGGAATTGTACTGAAGGACTTACCATCAAGCACGGTGATGAGGAATACAAGGTGACGGAAATCAATTCCGGTGCCTATGCCACCGAGATTACCATCCCTGCCGACAAGGTAAACGGGGATGTAGTCATCAGCGGCGAATGGGTGCGTGATGCCGAGACAAAGAATGTCCAGGTGCTATCCTTTGCTGATGAGTTTGAAGGCGAAGGCGAACCTACATCCGAATTTTGGAAACGCACCGAGCGTCAGGGGGCTACATGGAACCGCTGGTGCTCCAACTCTCCCCTGGTGGTGTATCAGGAGGACGGTGCACTTCATTGCCGCGCCATTCCCAATCCCGACAAGGCTTCCGACAACGTGCCCATGATAACGGGTGGCGTGAAGACCCAGGGCAAGTTTGCCTTCCAGTGGGGCAGGGTAGAGGCACGTATCAAGACCATTGCCCATACTGGCACATTCCCTGCTTTCTGGATGATGCCTGCCGACAATAGTCTTGGATGGCCCAATAATGGTGAGATAGACATCTGGGAGGCCATAGACACCGATGGGCGTGCCTATGGTACAGTTCACACTCATTGGACATACGACTTGAAGAAGGGTGGTAATAGTGGCAACAAACCAGGGATAGATTACTCCCTCTGGCATGTCTATGCCGTAGAATGGAATGCCACTTCCATCACCTGGTATGTGGATGGAGAAAAGGTGTGGACATACAACAAGAGTACCGACCAGAATGCCCTTGACAACGGCCAGTGGCCTTTTGATGCTCCCTTCTACATCATCCTCAATCAGAGTGTGGGCAACGGTTCATGGGCACGTCCTGCCGACGAGTCCTTCACCTACGAGACCCTTTTCGACTGGGTTCGCGTATATCAGAAACCCGAGTACACCGGCATAGATGACGTGCTCACCGATGCGGAGCATACCATGGTCAGTAATGTGAATGCCGTTTACGATATGCAGGGACGCTTTGTCAAGGACATGAAGTCCGGAGGCTTGTATATAGTTGATGGAAAGAAAGTGCTGGCTGAGTGAACCAACAGGCCTCAATGGCAGGCCTCTCTTGGGCAGACATATATAAAAAGCAGCGCCGGAAGTTAAAGTCTTCTGGCGCTGCTTTTATGTTGTTCTCTGCTCTGGGCTTGACCAGAGTGGTCGGAGTACTCTGAGTCCCCCCCTCAGGGAGGGGGATTGGGGGCTTACTCCATGTACTTCATTATCTTGCCTGAGATTTGGTGCAGGGAGATTTCGCACAACTTGGTGTTGTATTCTGCCACCAGGATGCGCTCTTCGGCATCGAGGAGGGATTGCTGGGCTTCGCGCATCTCTATGCCAGAGAGGTCGCCCAGCATGTAGCGCTCATGGGCAATGTAGTGGTTCTCCTGCGCTGTGATGAGGTTCTCGCGTTCCAGGGAGAGCAGGCGCAGGTTGTTCTTGTAGGCCTGCCAGAGGTCGGCCAGGTCGGCACGTAGGGTTTGTTCCAGTTGCAGGCGTGCCAGGTCGGCATTCTCTATGTCGAGCCTTGCATTGCGGCGCTGGCTGGTACGCTTGCCGTCGAAGAGGTTGTAGCCCACCTTCACGCCGAAGTCCACACCGCCCCTGCCATCACCGCCTATGGTATGCTGGTAGTTGTAGCCGGCATTCAGTTTTATGTAGGGGAAATCGCGGCTCATGGTGGCCTTGTAGTCAAGTTCCGCCAGACGGATGTCGTGCTTGCGGTTGAGCAGTTCGGCATTAAGTGCCATGGTATTGTCCAGCAGGTGGTCGTGCGTGAGTGAGGTATCCACCTCTATGACGGAGTCCCTCAGCGAGAGGGGAGTCTGCATGTCCCTCACCGCCATGAGTTCGTACAGGCGGATGCGCGATGTGGCCATCAGTTCGTGTTGCTTCAGGCTCTGTGCGCTGTCGGCATTGAAGTCCACCTGCGCCTGCTGGAGGTCCAGACGGGAGGCGCTGCCTATGCTATAGCGCTCGAGCACGATGCGCAGACGCTCCTTGGAGAGTTTCACGGCATTGTTGAGGTTGCGCATGCGTATCTTCTGCTGGATGAGGTTGTAGTATTCGGCGGTGAGTGTGGCCACATAGTCCTCGATGGTCAGTCGTGTGCGTGTGGCACCCTGTCGCTTCAGTTCCTGAAGTTTGCTATACGTTGCCTGAATCTTGAAACCGTCGAACAGGGTCCATTCGGCATTCACGCCGGCCTGTATGCCATGTCCCAACTGACCGCCGTTTCCAGTGTCCACCGTGCCGCTATATCCGGCCGTGGCATTCACCGTGGGCAGGTATCCGGCATTGGCGGCCGTGGCGTTGTTGGCGCTTATGGCCTCCTCGTTGCGTGCTATTTTCAGGTTATAGTTGTTTTCCAGACCTGTGGCTATCACCTCGGCCAGGGTCTGTGCCTTTGCCCCCGTGCTGGCACAGAGGGCAAGGGCTATGAGTATGAACCTTGTGGATTTCATTTCTTGATCTTCTTTTGTAGGGATGTTGCCACGAAGGAGTATATGGCAGGAATTACAAACATTGTCAGCATGGTGGAGATGAGCATGCCTCCCACTACGGCGGTACCCATGGCCACACGTCCGGCCGAGCCCTCACCCGATGCGAACATCAGAGGCATGAGGCCGAGCATGGTGGACACGGAGGTCATGAGGATGGGGCGCAGGCGTTGCACGGAGGCCTCCTGTATGGCGGTCATCTTGTCCTCGCCCATGCGTTGGCGCTGGTTGGCAAACTCCACTATGAGGATACCGTTCTTCGCCACCAGGCCTATGAGCATGATGATGCCAATCTGGCTGAAGATGTTCATCGTCTGTCCGCCCACGAGCATGAATATCAGTGCGCCGGCAATGGCCAGGGGCACGGTGAGCATGATGACGAAGGGGTCCTTGAAACTCTCGAACTGAGCCGCCAGAATCAGGTAGATGAGCACCAGGGCAAGGCCGAAGGCGAAGAGCAGGCTTGAGGAACTCTCGCGGAACTCCTTGGAGTCGCCTGCCAGTGCCGTGCGGAAGGTGTCGTCCAGCACCTCGGATGCTATCTTGTCCATCTCGTCAAGACCGTCGCCTATGGTGTGCCCTGGGGTAAGTCCGGCCGAGATTGTTGCCGACACGAAGCGGTTGTAGCGGTAAAGTTTCGGGGGAGCGATGCTCTCCACCAGGTCCACCAGGTTCTCCATCTGTACCATCTTGCCGTCCGAAGAGCGCATGTATATGGCCTTGAGGTTGGCAGGGTCGTTGCGTTGCTGGCGGTTTATCTCGCCCACTATCTCGTACTGCTTTCCGTTGAGGTAGAGGTAGCCCATACGCTGGCCGCTGAGGCCGTATTGCAGGGTCTGTGCTATGTCCTTGGTGGAGACGCCCATGAGGTTTGCCTTTTCGCGGTTTACGCTCAGGCGCACCTCGGGTTTGGAGAACTTCAGGTCCACGTCGGCCATCTGGAAGACGGGGTTGTCATACACCTTGGCCATGAACTTGGGCAGAACCTTTTCCAGTTTCTCTATGGTGGTGGCCTGAAGAACGTATTGCACGGGCATGGAGCCGCGTCGTCCGCCAAAGGTGCTCTGCTGCTGCACGAAGGCACGCGCGTCGGTCTTCTCGCGTACGGCCTTGCTGAGTTTGTCCGCCACTTCCATCTGAGTGTAGTCGCGCTCGGCCAGGTTCCTGAGTGTAATCTGTATGTTGCCGCCACCGTCCGACACACGTGCCGTGATGAACTCGGCATCGGGCATGAGCGAGTCGGCCAGACGGTTGATGTCCTCGGTGTAGTCGCGCATGTATTCATAGGTCACGCCCTCGGGGCCCATGGTACGGATGGTTATGCTCGAGCGGTCCTCCAGCGGAGCCATTTCGGCAGGCACGTTCATCCACATTGCCACACAGGCGGCAAGGGCTACCACCATCAGGGGTATTGCCATCCAGCGGCGGCGCAGGAAGGCGCTGAGCCAGCGCGAATATATGTTGTTAAGTCCCACGAAGAAGGGTTCCGTCTTGCGGTAGAACCAGTTCTTCTCCTCGCGGTTTACAAGTATCTTAGTTGCGAGCATGGGGGTGATGGTCAGGGCGGCAAAGGATGATATCACCACGGAACCTGCCACCACGAAACTGAACTCGCGGAACAATCGTCCCGTCTGTCCTTCCATGAACACGATGGGCAGGAACACGGCCAGCAGGGTGACGGTGGTGGAGATGACGGCGAAGAAAATCTCCTTGGCACCCTCAATGCCCGCTTCGAATGGGCGCATGCCACGCTCTATTCGTATGTAGATGTTCTCCGTCATCACAATGGCATCGTCCACCACAAGGCCCACCGACAGCACCACGGCCAGCATGGAGAGCACGTTGATGGAGAATCCCAGCAGGTACATTATGAAGAATGCGCCGATGAGCGAAACGGGGATGACAAGGCAGGGGATGAGCGTTACGCGCCAGTCGCGCAGGAACAGGAAGATGATGATGATTACGAGCACGAAGGCCTCGTAGACGGTGCTTTCCACCTCGGCAATGGAGGCGCGTATGAACTTCGTGTTGTCAAAACCGTAGGCATACTTCACATCGTCCGGCAGGTCCTTCTCCATTATCTTCATGCGCTCGTGCACGGCATCGGCAATGTCTATGTGGTTGGCGCCCGGCTGGGGGATGACAACGATACCCACCATGGGCACGCCGTTCATCTTCATGTAACTCTTTATGTCACGCGCCGAGAGTTCGGCACGGCCTATGTCGCTGAAGCGGATGATGCGTCCTTCCTCCTCCTTGATGACCAGGTTGTTGAACTCCTCCGTGGTGGACATCTGTCCCATGGTGCGGATGCTGAGTTCGCGTGTGTTGCCCTCTATGGAGCCCGAGGGCAGTTCCACGTTCTCCCTGTCCAGGGCGCTCTTCACGTCCATGGGAGTGACGCCGTATCCCGACATTTTCACGGGGTCCAGCCACAGGCGCATGCAATACTTCTTCTCGCCCCAGATCATCACGCTGGACACGTCCTGGATGGTTTGCAGTTGCTCCTTCACCGTGAGGTCGGCAATCTCACTCAACTCAAGCAGGTTGCGCTTGTCGCTCTGCAGGGCCACCATCAGTATGGGCATGGCATCGGCATCGGCCTTGGACACGGTTGGCGGGTCGCAATCTCGTGGCAAGAAGCGCTGTGCTCTGGACACCTTGTCGCGCACGTCGTTGGCTGCCGTTTCCAGGTCTACGGAGAGTTCAAACTCCACCGTTATGCGGCACGAACCCTGTTGGCTCACACTGGTAAGCGAGCGTATGCCCGGTATACCGTTGATGTTCTGTTCCAGAGGTTCGGTTATCTGGTTCTCTATCACGTCCGCGTTGGCGCCGGGGTAGGAGCACGACACGGAGATTATGGGGTTGTCCACCGAGGGGTATTCCCTCACGCCCAGATACATGTATCCCACGGCACCGAAGATGAGAATGAGCAGTGTCATCACCGTGGCCAATACCGGACGTCGGATGGAAAGTTCGGAAATGTTCATGGTTTTAGGACCCTCCCCTTTACACTGTCCGCGCGTCGAACTGGGAAGTTCTCCCCTCACAAGGTACAGAAGTACATTCAGTGCTTCTTCTGACGACCTTGCTCGCCTCAAGGGAGGGGAGTATGATGTATTGGAGGATATGGGTCATATCTTTATGATTTGTGATTGTCGGTAGTAACTACTCCCCTCCATACAGGGAGGGGCAGGGGGTGGGTCCTTATTTTACCGTCACCGTCACCGCCTGTCCGGCACGCAACTGCATGGTACCGCTGGTTATCACGGTGTCGCCCACGTTGAGGCCACGGAGCACCTGCACCTGTGCATCGGTGCGCAGACCTTTCGTTATCTCCACGGGTTCTGCCTTGCCGCCACGGCACAGATACACCTTGTCTATACCCATTTCGGACACTATCGCCTCGCTGGGCACGGCCATGGCACTGGCAAATTCCTGTGTGGTCAGCCGCACGTTGGCATAACGTCCGGGTACCAGTTTTCCGTCGCGGTTGTCATACAGGGCACGCACGGTGAAGGTGCGGGTGTTCTCGTCCACACGCGAGTCGGAAGCATACACACGGGCCTGTCTTGGGGTGAGGTCGCCCTCCACGGTAAACTCCAGCGAAGCACCGTCGGGCAAGGTGCCTGCATAGCGCTCGGGAACGCTGAACTCCACCTTCAGGGGGCTGCGCTTGGTGAGCATTGCCACGGCCGTCTGTGTGGTGGCATAGGCACCCACGCTGACCTGGCGCAGGCCTATGATGCCCGAGAAGGGCGCACGGAGTTCCGTCTGTGCTATCTCGGCTTTCACACCGTCTATCTCGGCACGCAGGGCGGAGAGGTTGGCTTCGGCCTCCTGGAAGGCCTCCTTGCTCACCGCTTCCTTTTCCAGCAGGGCCTTGGCACGGTACACGCGGTCCTGCATCAGGCGCAACTGAGCCTCCTTTCTGCGGAGTTCGGCCTGCAGGGGTGCGTCGTTTATCTTGGCCAGCAACTGGCCTTTCTCCACCATGGAACCTTCCTTGAAGAAGATGTCCGTTATCTTGCCCGAGGTTTCGAACGAGAGGCTTACCTCCTCGTCCGGCACCAGCGAACCGCTCATGGACAGGCCGTCGGTAAGCAACTGCTGTTCCACTACTACGGCTCTCACATTCAGCGTCTTGCCCTGTCTGCCACCGGCCGACTTGGGCGCCTGGTTCAGTTCATCGTTCTCCTTGGGCATGAAGGCATTGTAGGCAAGAGCCGCACAACCTGCCACAATGATGCCGACGATACTGTATTTGGTTATTTTGTTCATTGTAATAAAATTAGAGGACCCACCCCGACGGACTCGACGGACCCACCCCCGACCCCTCCCAGAATGGAGGGGAGTATATAGTACTGGGGGGATGTGGATTTAGTTAGAGGGTTAATTTCATTGTCGATTGTAACTACTCCCCTCCCTTGTGGAGGGGCAGGGGGGAGGGTCTGTTTACTCGTAGAATGCTGTGAACACCTTTATGCAATTCTCGTGGTCCTGCATGCTTGCCGTTTCGCGCACGGAGTGCATGCCCCAGATGGGGTTGCCCATGTCCACGCCCTTCACGGGGAAGGAGGAGGAAAGTATGTTGCCCAGGGTGCTGCCACCAGCCACGTCGCTATGGTTCACGAAGGTCTGGTATGGTGCACCGGCCTTCTTGCAAGCCTGCATGAACACGCTTGCGCCCACGGCATCGCTCAGGTACTTCTGGCTGGCGTTGTACTTTATCACGGGACCTCCGCCCATCACGGGATGGTTGGTGGGGTCGTACTTCTCGCTATAGTTGGGATGCCATGCATGGGCATTGTCGGCACTCACCATGAAGGAGCGCTCCACGCACATGGCAAAGTCCTCGAAGTGCGAAGCGCATGTCTCGCTCTGCCTTGCCACCAGCCTCTGCACCAGCGATGCGAAGAAGGGAGAGCCGGCACCCTGCTTCGTCTGGCTGCCCGTCTCCTCGTTGTCGAAGATGGCCAGGCACTTTGTCACCTCGGGAGTCTCCCCGTCGGCCAGCAGAGCCTCCATGCCTGCATGCGCCATGCTCAGGTCGTCCAGGCGTCCGCTCTGTATCAGTTCGCCGTGCAGGCCCACGCGCCCTGCCGGAGTGGTGTCGTACAGGTACAGGTCAAAGTCCAGGATGTCCTCGGCCTTCACACCCAGTTCCTCCGCAACGAGGGTCTTCAGTATGCTTCCGTTCACCTCTCCACGCTCACCGCTCACCGTTGTCAGCACCGGCAGCATGTCCTTCTGCTTGGACAGAGCCACACCGTCGTTCACCTGACGGTTGAAGTGTATGGCCAGGTTGGGAATTGTCAGTATGGGACGGTTGATGCGCAGCAGGCGCACCACAGGCTCCGTCATGCACTCGCCAGCCAGCACCACACGGCCAGCCAGGGACAGGGGACGGTCCATCCATGTGGACATGATGGCACCGCCGTAGAGTTCCGTGTTCAGTTTCACCAGGCCGCCCTCGCACTTAATCTCGGCATTGGGCTTCACGCGGAAGCAGGGACTGTCCGAGTGTGCCGAAATGATACGCATGCCACCCTCTGCCAGAGTCTTCCTGCCCATATGGAAAGCAAAAATGGCGGAACCGTTCTTGGTAGAAAACAGTTTGTCGCCACTCTTCACCTCGGGGCAAGGCTCACCGGCCTTCCACTCCTTGTAACCAGCCTCCGTGAGGCACTTCTTTATCGTCTCCACCGCGAAGAAATTTACCGGCGAAGCATTCATGAAATCTTCAAGTATCATACCTTATATATTATATTATCGTTATATTTTGACTGCTAAGATATGAAAAAGTTTTCCGTTACGGGAATAAAATGCCGATTATTTGCTGGCGTCCGATAAACTTTTTTCCTGTCTTTGCACAACAGTAAGTCCAAAAGAAACGATACAATGAACGGAGAGCAGAATGATGTAAATATTCTGTATCATGGAAGTAACATCTCAGTAGTAAATCCGGAGATACGTGCAACGTTTTCTTGAACATGCTCACAAATATAACGATTTCTCCAGACAAAAGATGACATCCATGCTGGCATTTCGCATGGCAGGCATGCGTTGTTGTGCCAATTTACTGCTATTCTTGGTAGGAAACGTGTATTGAACTCCCGTTTATTCGCTTGGAAAAGTGTTGTTGCGCCAAATTATTAGCCTGAAAAAATGTGTGAAAGTCTTTTTTATTCGCTTGAAAAAGTGTATTTTTGCACTCGGACTAATATGCAATACGATGCTGAAAAGAAAAATTGAGTCAGTTTTGGTTGAGTGGAAAACCTCTGGATCCAAGAAACCACTTGTGATAAAAGGTATTCGCCAATGCGGAAAGACATACATTGTCCAAAAGTTTGCAAAGGAGAATTATGAGAGTGTGGTTTACATGAACTTCATTCTTGAACCGGATAAAAAGTCTGCCTTTGCTGGCAATATAGATGTTGATACCATTATCCTTAACTTGTCTGCCTTGATTCCGGGCAGTCGTTTTATTAAAGGAAAGACTTGTATTGTCCTTGATGAGATTCAAGAGTGTAGAGAGGCGAGAACTGCATTAAAGTCGTTCCAAATAGATGGGCGTTATGATGTTATCGCAACCGGTTCACTCTTGGGTGTGAGAGGGTATGGTAAAAGTGATAAGGCAATCAAAGACGGACAGGACTCTATCCCTGTTGGGTATGAGACTGTGGTTGAAATGTACCCTTTGGATTTTGAAGAGTTCTTGTGGGCTAATGGAATCAACGACAAGGTTATAGATTCTGTTAAAACCTGCTTTGAGAATGAGACGGTTGTTCCCGATGGTATTCACAAAGTGATGATGGAATTATTGTATAGATATGTCATAGTCGGAGGCCTGCCGGAGGTCGTGAATACGTTCCTTGAAACCAAGAATATTGAGCTCACATACAAAGTGCAGCGTAACCTTATTGCAGAGTACGAGGAGGATATGGTCAAGTATGCTGATGATGCAGACAAACCTCGTATCCGTGAATGCTTCGAGTCAATCCCCAAGCAGTTAGCCAAGGATAATAAGAAATTCCAGTATTCAATAGTACACAAGGGAGGACGCTCTTCTCAATATATAGGTAGTCTTCAGTGGTTTGAAGATGCCGGTATTGCAAAGAGATGTTATAATACACAGATTACAGAACTGCCACTTGAGGGTAATTCTATTAAGGACTGTTTTAAGTTGTACACTACGGATATAGGGCTTCTCATGGCAATGCTTGATTACGGCACTCAAGCAGACATCCTAAGAGGTAATCTTTTAGGGTACAAAGGTGCTATATTCGAGAATCTAATGGCAGATTTTCTTTGCAAGTCAGGTCAAAAGCTGTACTACTTCCAGAAGGACAGTGGTCTTGAATTGGACTTCATTGTACGATTCAAGGGTGAATGTGTAGTGCTTGAAGTCAAGGCGAAATCAGGTAAGGCAAAGAGTCTGAAAACTGCCTTGAAGAATAAGAATGTCTATCACCTGAACAATGCCATCAAACTTGGGCAATATAATGTAGGACGCGAAGGGGAGATTCTCACAGTACCTCTTTACATGGGATTCTTTATTAAGGATACGCTTACGGAGGTTATAGTACCTGACATTGACTTGAGTTTGTTGGGTTTAAATACCGAGGACGAATTAGGGTATATCCAACTGTCGTAAATGGTGCTCGTGATGAAGGTGGAGTCCTCCTACTATGAGGACTCCAGTCCTCTTACTATAAGTACTCCGGTCCTCCTACTATGAGTACTGCAGTCCTCCTAATAAGAGGACTCGTTTGCCTGTAGTTTAACGATTTTGGTTGACTATTATTAGCCTTAATTGTCATAAAGGTTGACCTTAGTTGAACTTAATGTTATTTTAGGTTGAGTCTACTGACTCTGCCCGGTCTAAGGTACTCACGTTGACCCGCTTTTGTTTTTCTTTCGTTCGCTTATTCGTAACCTTGACCTATCGTCTTAAGGTACTCAAGCTCGAAAATATTCAAATAAATTTGATATTTTGCTCGCTTATTCGTACTCTGACCTTCGGTCTAAGGTACTTTCGCTCGGAATTCCAAAATTAAAGCAGGCTTTATTTTGTACTTCGCTCGCTTATTCGTAACTTTGTCATCGTCCCGCGCCGATTGCATCCTTTACGGGTGTGGGTGGGCAAGGGGACAAGACATATATAAAGGCGTTTACTACGCTTTGGTTCTGACGGTTAGAAACTTCGCAAATTACAGAACGCTATTTGTAATATATTGAAATATAATTTGTTATAAGTGATATTTTATTTCAAGAAACAAAACAGAAACAAAAGTACCCAAAAACCACATTTTAATGTTTTTTATGTTTCTCTTGTTTGTCTTCCCTTCATTTGACTTCATTTTATCGTCATGATGGAATATTTTCAAATATTGTCGAGGAACAAAATTTGTTTCTTCAAGGAAGCATCTCTTTCTACTGACCTACTTCTTCTTTTTGATCATCCACTGATTATTCTGTTTCCAGTTGCAAAGATAATCTGTTTTTTCCAGAATATCTAAGTTCCATCTTCTTTACTTTATTTTTTTAGAATATATATGCTAAGGGAATAAAGTAAAGATGGTATTCTTTTTTGTAAGCCAAAAGAAGAATCTTTCCGTAGGCATAAAAGTAAATATAGGTTTAGTTTAGTTTGGATATATATACAAAAGGGATAAACTAAACCAAATTTGACTGTCGTCCATTCTAGCCAACTGAATGTTTTTCTTTTGGCAAACAAATAATCACTTGGCTTTAACTACTATAATATCCTTTAGGTTGGTTGTGTATTGTTTGGAGATATATTCATTATTCAAATGCCAGTTTCTGTTATAACCCTGAACAGCCATTCTGATGGTGTTATGTCCGTTCTTATGGTTAATAGCATCTATCGCTTTAGCGAGTGCGGCTTGTTTCTCCCTGTTCACTTCGTCAAACAAATTTCCTTGAATGGCTTTGTCTTCACAAGTGTTCCATACAATGACACCGGCTTTTTTGTAGAGAAACCCACCTTCTTTCCAATCTTCGCGCAGTGTTTTCACTGCAACAGCCACCAGTTCCTGCATGTCGTTTGTAGGTACAACCAGATTGATGGTGCGATAGATATAGTTTTGTGGCACATCGATCCTGAAGCGGCTGGTATGAGCAAACACAGTTACAGAGCTACATACTATATGCCCTTCCCGTAGCTTGCGTGAACATGCAGCGGCAAAGTTTGCCACAGCCTCTTCTACATCCGCCAGTTTGTCCAGTCCGCTACCAGAAAAACTTCTGCTTGTACAGATGGATTTCTTGTGCGGAGGTTCATCAATGGAGACACAACTCTCACCACGCAGTTCCTTCCATGTACGCACTCCGGTTATAGTCAGTTCCTTTCTTATCCAACTTTCAGAACGTTGTGTCAAGTCCCATGCCGTATGAATGCCGTGATATGCAAGTTTCTTGGCATGTCTGTAGCCTATGCCCCATACATCTTCAACAGGAAACAGCCTCAATGCCTTTTCTCGCTTTTCTTCGGTATCGATGAAACAAGCACCTTCATAGCCTTTATGTTTCTTAGCATACTTTGAAGCCATTTTTGCAAGTGTCTTAGTTGGTGCAACTCCCAATGATATAGGTATGCCAGTACCTTTGGTGATGTCTCTTACCATCTGTTTGCAGTATGAGGAAAGATATTCCATGTTACCCATGCCCGTAAGGTCAAGAAACGCTTCGTCGATGGAATAGATGTCAAGTTTGTGTGTATAGGTTGAAAGCAGGGACATTACTCGTCTGCTCATATCACCATAAAGATTGTAATTTGATGAAAAGACGGCAACCCCGTTTTTCTCCAGCACGTCCTTTACCTGATAGAATACATCACCCATCTTGATACCCAAAGCCTTGCTTTCCTCACTTCGTGCAATGACACACCCGTCGTTGTTACTTAAAACCACCACAGGCTTATTCCTCAAATCAGGATGAAACACCCTTTCGCACGAACAGTAGAAGTTATTGCAATCAGCAAGGCCAAACAGTTTCATATCACTTACGCAGTTGCTTGATGGTATAAGTCAGTACTCCCCAAATCATGAAGTCATTGTCTTCCGTCACCTTTATGGGCGCAAAGTCCTTGTTGTGTGGAATCAGCCATGCACAATTATTTGCTTCATCCATGCGGAATTCCTTCAGCGTAAACTCACCGTCAATGAATGCCACAACAAAATCGCCGTTTTTTGCTTCAAGCGATTTGTCAATTACTACAATATCACCGTCGTTGATACCGGCTTCCATGAGCGACGTACCTGACACACGAGCCAGAAATGTCGTTTCTTTACGCCTTATCAGTTCCTTATTAAGGTCGATGCTTTCCGTCAGATAGTCCTGTGCAGGACTTGGGAATCCTGCTTTTATGCCACCGTCCACAAACGACAAGTCCAATATGGTCGATGTGTCGGCTGAATATATTTGTAGTTTTACTTCTTCCATCTTTTCTTTTTGGCCATCAAAATTAAAATTCACTCCGTCAGTTCCAACAACTCACAGAAATCATCTATCAACCAATCTGCATCTTCAAGGCTTTCCCTGCTGCCGTTGCCATATGTCACTCCACAAGTCATGGTACCTGCATTCTTACCCATCTGTACATCAAATGTAGTGTCGCCAACGACAAGAGTCTCTTCCGCTTTGAAACGGAAAATGCCAAGTATCTTGTTCACTGGTTCGGGATTAGGCTTACCTTCTTTTACGTCATCAGCACCAAGAATATAACTGATTAGCGATGACAGTCCGAGCGACTCCACATACTGAGCAAGCGAAGCATGACTACGGCTGCTTACTATAGTCAACGTTATGCCACGTTTCTTCAGTTGCTCCAATGTCTCCAGAACATGAGGATAAAGTGTGACGGCTCCATCCGTATTGAATGTGTAGAACAGCCTTCGGTATGTTTCTGCATACAGTTCCCCCATGTCACCGCATTCAGGAAACAGCACTGCCGGAATCTCAATTAGTCTCAGTCCGATCATGGCGGCACATTCTTCGTCAGAACGTGCCGGCAAGTTCAGTTCTTTGATGGTAGCCTGCATGGTCTGGATGATGACAGATGCTGTATCGCCCAGTGTGCCGTCAAAATCAAGTATGATATTTGTTGTCTTTTTCATTCTTGCCCTTCTTTTCTGGGTGCAAAATTACTAAAAATCCACCTCTTCCAATAAAGACAGCTTCCTCTTTCACGTTAAACATCCTTTTTCTGAATGAAAATAGCTCAGAAGCAATTCGTATTGGGCTGCAAAATTACCGGTTTCTTTTTTGGCCGTTCAAGGTCACGCTCTGTTTCAGCGTAAATCTCCACCCGACAGGTAGTATTTGCACTGAAAACCTTTTCTCCCTCTCTGAAACCGCTTTAGGGGCAGCAAAATACGTCAGTCTCCCTCGCAGTCATCAGACGGTAGGGAAAAGTAAAGAACTAAAATATATTCAGATTATGGCAGCAATGGTTTATGATAGCGATTTGAGAACACTCAACGAAATCGAATTGGTCTATAAGATTTCCAACCGCAAAGATGTAAACTTCAATGATGAAAGTACCTTTGAAGACTTTGTACAGCAACTCACGCCAGGACGCAAGGAAACGGCTTTGGCAGTTGTCGAACTCTACACACGCATGAAAGCCAAAAAGGATAACGCAAACCGCATCCTCAGTTCATTTGATATTTACACACTCATGCATCCCGTCATGGCAAACCTTGAAGTTGAAGAGTCATGGGCGATATTCATGAACATGGCTT
>JAFVTT010000032.1 GCA_017503065.1 Bacteroidaceae bacterium
CTGCGCTCTCTCGTCGTAACGAAGTTTGCGACCCCTCCAGCGCCAGCGTAATACGCCAAGGAAAAAAACTCTGCGCTCTCGGCGTAATCTGCGTGCAAAAAAAATCATAACCGCTCTCAACAAACCTCACGCAGAGAGCGCAGAGGACGCAGAGACGAACAGAAACGGAAAGGTGAAAACGGAAAACGGAAAACTAATCGCTCTCCCCATCTGCGCTCTCTCGTCGTAACGAAGTTTGCGACCCCTCCAGCGCCAGCGTAAAACGCTAAAGAAAATATAAAACTCTGCGCTCTCGGCGTAATCTGCGTGCAAAAAACACATAACCGCTCTCAAATAAACCTCACGCAGAGAGCGCAGAGAACACAGAGTAACAAAGCAAACTACACTGTCGCTGGATTAGTCGCTCGCTTCGCGCGACAGAGGACGCAGAGGTGAATAGAAACGGGAAACATAATCAATCATGCGGACACGGCATGCCGTGTCCCTACAAGCAAACGAACTATACCTTATTTATATATGTTCATGAACCAACAACAAAATTGCGTCTCTCCTACCCCCTCCCTCTCAGGGAGGGGTTGGGGGTGGGTCTTCCTCTCTCACAACCTCAAGATTGCCTACCGCAATCTCATGAAATACAAGTTCCAGACCCTTGTCAGCGTAGTGGCGCTGGCGGTGGGTATGGTCACTCTGGCTGCTATGCACTTTGTGCTCAAACACATGGGGCCTCCTTCCATCACAAAGGAGGAGTATTACGACCGTTGCTATGTGGCAGACTTCCCCAACGAAAGTTACAAACCACCCGTAGACAAGGAGGATGGCACGCAGGAATGGGTCACCGTCCCCACCGAAAACGTCACACCCGAAATGCACGACGCTCTCTTCTCCGGCGGTCCCCTGCCCGGTGTGGAAAAGGTGATACGCAATGCCTTCATGGGCGGCTTAACGATGGGCTCAAGCATGACCTTTACCCTGCCAGACAGCGCCCAACGCGCCGGTGCATATTCTTTCTATGTCAAGCAGGCCGAAGACCTCAACTTCTGGGGCATACGTTCGGCACTGACGGGCAAGAAGATTCCCGTGCTCAACGACAAGGAGGCGGTCATCAGCGAAACGCATGCACGTACCATCTTTGGCGAGGCAAATCCAGTTGGGTGTACCGTTGGCATGAACATCAATGGTCGTGATTGGACAGAGTTCACCATCCGCGATGTATATGCCACGGATTACATTGCAGATGGTGTGACAACGGGCATTTACGTCTATGCCGACGGCCTGACGGACAGTTATCTGCGCAATTACTGCCTTGTGCTCCAGGAGGGACAAGACCCCAGGGAGGTGGAGGCAGAGATGACCCGTCGCCTGAAGCATTTCGATGGCATCTCGGCAAGACTGAAACCTTTAAGTGTAAACGATGCCGAGCATGTAAGGTCATTGCTGATAGTCCGTACCATCGTCTACCTTATCAGTTCGCTCATCCTTGCCGCCGCGCTGATAGGCTTCCTGAAAATGCAGTTGCAACTCTTCCGCATGCGTCAGCGCGAAGTGGCTCTGCGCCGTGTGCATGGTGCCACAAGCCTGAGCATCTTCCGCCTCTTTGCATGCGAAACACTCCTCACCTTCATGCTTGCCGGCATCGTGGCCGGCATACTGAGCGTACTGCTCATTGACTTTGCCAATGCCTCGCTCACGCCCTACCTCAACGAGTTCGGCTGGCACATAGAGGGCGTGTACGAGAGTGTGGCGGTGATACTCGCCGTGGTGGTGCTCATCAGTTTCATGGTTTTGTGGCTGACCGTCCGCACCATGGTGCGCCAGCGCCAAAGCATGACCGTGCAGTTGCAACGCAGCCGTGGGCATGCCCTGCGCAACACGATGCTGGGCATACAGATAGCCATCTGCATCCTCTTTGTGGGCGGAAGCATAGCCCTGACGCATTTCAGCGAACTGGCACTGAAGGAAATGAATGTGCCGGAGAATGATGACTTCTACAAGGAGTGCATACTGGTGCGTCCTTACGTTACCAAGGAGGATGGGCCCAAAATACTGGAATACCTGCGCACTGAGGCAAAGGACATCGAATGCTTCATCCCCATCAATATTTCTTTCCTCCGCCTAAAGGACATCCAGGAACATCCCATGGCAAAGGAAGCATGGGGGCATATGTGGATTAGGCAGTATCAGGTTGGTGACTCAGCGCTGCTCAACTTCTGGAACCGCCCCATCCGTTGGATACTGCCACCCGAGGAGCGTACAGGTTGCCTGCTGCTGAGCGACTCGCTCTATGCCGGTATGGAGCACTATGGCCTGACCGCCAGCGGTGTTCTTCAACTGGAGGGAGGCCAACCCCACCGCATCGGAGGCACCTTTGGCACTCTGCCTTATATGGACAATAAGCGCTTATCCAATACATGCCAGGTGGTGTACATAGAAAGTTGTAGCGAGGATAATATAACAGAAATCATCGTCCAGCCGAAGAAGGGCTCTTACGACCGTGTCTTTGCCGATCTGACCGAAGCCATGCACCGCATCAATCCCAAACCTTTGATGGAACGGGTGCTTAACCTCCGTGAAAGACTTGGCATAGAAATCCTCTTATTTGAAGTCATGCTACGCGCCTCATGGATACTATCCGCCATCTGCCTCGTCATCTGCCTGATGGGCATCTGGAGCACCATAGCGCTGGACACCCGTTCGCGACAGAAGGAAGTGGCGCTGCGCAAGATTCATGGCGCCAAGCGATGGAACATCATCCTGCTCTTCGGCCGCCTCTACCTGTGGCTCATCGGCATAGCCACCATGGTCAGCGCACCCCTCATAGTCCTCTTCAACATCCTCCTGAAAGAATGGGCAAGAAGCAGCATGAGCACCTCCATGGCAGAACTCCTGTCCCCCACCCTCCCCATCCTCGGTGCCCTCATGCTCACCGCCCTCATCATCCTCCTCATCGTAGGCTACCACCTCCACCAAGTCCTGCGAGTGAAGCCTGCGGAGATGATTGCGAAGGAGTGAGAGACGAACGGACTCAAACCCAGCAGTCCAAACAGACCCCTCCCCAACCCTCCCACAAGGGGCGAGCGAGGCCTTTAGAAGAAGCACTGAATGTGCTTCTGTGCCTCGTGAGGGGAGCAATCCCCATTGCGACGCGAGGACAGGAGTGGTTACAACTCGCTAATGACATAATAATCAGCTAACACATTCATTAACTCACCTTATCCCCAATACATTCTACTCCCCTCCATAGAGGGAGGGTATGGGGAGGGTCCTTAAATTATCACAAATATGCAAAACCACAATCACCCAGTACATCCTACCCCCTCCCTCACAGGGAGGGCTGGGGTGGGTCCAAGGCTCATTCTGTCCATCAACTTCCTCCAAGCCCTGCGCCACATAAGGCGCAATATGGGGCAAAGTATTCTTATCGTGGGCATCATCTCGTTTGCCCTCACTGCCTTCGTGTTTTCGGCTTCCAGCATCTGGAGGCAGACACACGAGGCAAGTCACATCCCCGACGTGGAGGACGTCTATCGCGTGCAGGCCAGTAAGCCACTGGGATTCAGTCCCTTCACATACTATCTCACCGACAGTGTGGGGCATGACATCCTGGAGCATGCGCCTGAAGATGCCAAAGTGGGGTTCATCATGTATCCTGGTGCTGAGATTATAAGCACAAATGATACGACACCATCGCAGCCGATGCTGAGGGTGAACCCGGAATATTACGAGGTCATGCGCCTTGAGTTCATCTCCGGCAGGCCTGCCCGTGAGGATGGCGAAGTGGTACTCACCGACAAGACTGCCCTTGCCCTCTTCGGCACCACGGACTTGGTGGGCACCACGGTGACGGCAAAGTTCCTGCGCGAAGGCGGTGCCGAGAAGACATTGCGTGTGGTGGGTGTGACAAAAGCACAGAAGTTTGTCGGAGCGGATGGTGAGATTACCGCTTATCATTACCAGAAACTGGAGCCCACCCCTGCAAATGGATATTCTTACTCACCCGAGAGCATGGAACTCTTCGTGCGCACGAAGCACCCCGAACAGATGCAACGCGCGCTGGACGAGACGCTGGAGCGATTTTCCAACTCTCAATTCAACTACGATTATGAAAGTTTCCGGCTCGTACCGCTCCGCATGGGCGAGTTGTTGCGCAACGAGGGCAGTTTCTGGAAAGCGGCCTTCTACCCCGGCGTGTTCTTCATCCTCTCCACACTGCTGCTCCTTTCGGCTCTGTTCTCCTACCTGGCATTGCTCAACACAGCTGCCGATGCCCGATGGAGCGACCATCGCCTGCGCATCTGCCTGGGTGGTGGCAGCCGCGACACCCTGCTCCGCCTGCAGGCCGAGGCCCTGCTGATGTTCTGCGCCATCGGTGTGCTCACCTTTGTGCTGATGACACTGACGTTCGACACCTATTTCGAGGGAATGGAGATTACCCGTGGCGAAGTGTACCTTTGGTTCGCAGGCAGCCTGCTCATCCTCCTCCTTGTGCAACTGGCACTCTGCCTGCTGCCCGTATATGTGCAGAACCGCAGGCACCGCCTCGCCCTGAAGGGTGCTCCGCAGGGGCGTCCCTCGGCATTGAACTATCCCCTTGCCGTGATGCAGGTGGCGGTGAGCGTGCTGTTGCTGTTCCTGGTGTGGAACGGTGGCAGACAAATCCGCTTCGTCACCAAAGATGCCCTGGGCGTGAACCCCGAAAGGGTATATACCTTCCGTTTCAAGAGGTATAAGGAAAAGAGGGTGGTAAACACCAACGAGTTTGCACAAGAACTGTGTGCCCTTTCGGCAGTGGACACCTGCGTATTGAACCATCCCATCTTCGAACGCGGATGGGCGATAGGCTTCAATGTGGATGGTTTTGAACAGAACCTTACCATGATGATACTTTCCGAGGCGACGATACGCCTGTTCGGCATCAAGCCCAACCTATGGAAACCCATGCAGGGCGAATTCAAGTGGCAGGACGGACAGGTGTTGCTGAGCAGCAATGCCGCGGCATATTACGGGATAACGCCCGAGAATCCATATATCAATACCGGTAGCCAACGAGAAGTTATCGGCACGCTCGACCTCTGCACCCGCGACCTGCACCAAGAACCCGAACTGATAGGATATGCCCAGGATTTAGGCGGCTCTGACGGAAATTACCAACTCTACTTCCGCATACTCCCAGGCAGGGAGAAGGAAGGCATTGCAGCCGTGGAAGAGGTTCTGCGCCGTCACGACATCAACCCCGATGCAGGAACAGTGCGTGTAGTAAACTATGGCGACCTCATTGCCGAGAAGTACCGCAAGGAGCAGAACTTCCTGTGGCTCTACTCTGTGCTCTCAGCAGTGGGTTTGGGCATTGCCCTCTTCGGAATGATAACCCTGTTGAGTGCCGACCTCCAGCGCCAGCGCCGTGCCATAGCCATACGCCGTGTCTTCGGCGCCCACTATAGGGATTGTCTGCGCCGCACCCTCCGCACATACGGCATCATCTCTGCCCTCGGCACCACCATAGGCCTCTGCGTGGGTTACTACCTGATGACCCTCTGGCTGCAAACCTACGCCCTGCAGATCTCCCTTGGCATCCTGCCGGCCCTCGGCATCGTCGCACTCATCGCCCTCATCGTCACCGCCCTCGTTGCCCATAAGGTAAAAGTGTGCTTCAAGGAGAATCCTGCCGAGGTGATTGCGAAGGAGTGAGAGTGAGAGGATAGGTGCTATAAAAGCTATAGATACTATAGAATTTATAGAACCTATAGCATCTATTCTCTCAAAAAAACTCTATCTTTGCCCCTATCTATAGTTTCTATTACATCTATAGCATCTATCTAAACCATTAAATCACGCTATACCATGCAACAAGTTCTAAAGAGGCAGGCGCCCTGGCGCAATACATACTTCTACCAGAAGAGTGAGGTGCTCTACCATCTGACTTATGTATTCTGCAAGCGTTTCCTTCCTGCACATGGAGACCGTACGGTGGACCAGATGATACAGGCTGCCCGTAGTGGAAAGCAAAATATTGTTGAGGGTATAGAGGATGGAGTGGCTTCCACGGAAATGCAACTAAAACTCCTAAATGTGGCACGAAGTTCTATCCAAGAGTTGCGCGAGGACTATCGGGACTATCTCATCTCGCGCAACCTCACTATTTGGACAGAGTCGCATAATCGCTACAACAAGATGCTGGAGTTTTGCAAAATCCATAACCGCGTGGAAGACTATCAACCACACTTTGACAAATGGAGCAACGAGGAGATGGCCAATACAGCCCTCACACTCTGCTATATGGTGGATACTATGCTCAACCGTCACCTAATAACATTGGAGCAGGAATTTGTCACCCAAGGCGGTATAAAGGAGCGCATGCATGCCGCACGCACGGGATACCGCCAGCAGGAACAAGATGAACTGCACGCCCTGCGCAAGCAAGTGAAGCAGCAAGCCGAAGAGATAAAGCGCCTGCAGAGTCTCATCAAGGCGCATGGGATAGAATACTGATATCTTGGAAAAACACTATACTATACCTATCGCCATAAGTATAGTACTCTTATAGGCATAAGTATAGTACTCTTACGGGTGTAAGTATAATAGTCTTATTTGTGTGGGTATGTGATGCATGCTATTCCAACCCAAGTTCCATGCGTTTTGCTCTCTCAAAATTGGACCAAAGATATGCCATTATCTCTTCTGGTGACATTGGATGCTTTTGAGATTCGGCGATTTTCTTCAACTTCCGTTCCGAAGATTCTTTGTGAAATTGATTCAAGTATTTCATGCAATTAAAATATCACTTCTTAATGAACTTCACAATACAATCAATACATACTGGTACATCGGAGATAGCATCTATAAAAACATTAGCAGGATGCATATCCTCAAGATGGAGACGTTCTCCGATATAGTTGACCCCTTGCCCGTCTTGATTGTTTTGGAAACCCTTTAAAGCGACCATATGATCTATTTCATATTTTGTAGCCAAGCGCTTACATCTAATATAGGGCTGGGTACTTATTGAACGTAAAAGTCCATCAGAATCGCGTGTAAATCCTATTAACTTCATTGCTGTTTCTGGAAATAAAGCATTGTGAAGAACTATTGATTCTAATGCTCTGTCCAAAGTTGCATAAATAGAAGTCCGCATTTTTACGACAGATGTATCTCCCTCCTTATAAAAAACTTTAGCTTCTGCTCCTTGAGCAATCATCGGACCATACTCCAATTCAATATCAGCCTCAGCATTTGCAAACCACAAATGCTTAGACTCTGCCCATTGTTGTAGGAGAGTTTCCTGTGCCTCGTCTATTTCCCAATTAAATGGGCTTGCTTGGCCTGTTCCAGCATCTGAACTTGCTCTAAGGCTTGTTTGCGCGTAGTTGCACACGATGGTCGCCCCAATGAGCACCTCACCTGCACAGCAGAGTCCTGCATGCTCTTGTTGATTAAATTGATTAAAGTTTGTTTTTCCATTTAATATATGCTTTGTATAGATATCAATCAAATCGATAGTTTCCTTAGAAAAACCATTATAGGCAATTGCATCATATATGGTACCAAGATCTATCAAAGAATCACAATCTAAATACTGTTCAGACATAAGTACTTGTTGTTAATATCCGACACAAAGATACGATTAAGTGAGAGAAAAACAAAATGAAGCGTGCTTTAATTTTGTTTTTCCGAGCGTGAGCATCTTAGAAACGCAGTTTCAGAGATACGATTAAGCGAGCGAAAAAGCATTTTTTCTTCTTTTACACTTGACATTTGATAGTTGTAAGCGTTATATAGATAGATGACACAAACAGAGTTTGAACATAAACTGATAGAAATGCGCCCTAAGATGATGAGGGTGGCCATGGATTTCTTCCACAACGAGGAGGATGCCATGGATGTAGTACAGGAGGTTTATGTGAGAATGCTGAAACGCGGTTGGCAACAGGGGGACAATGTCGAAGCCCTGAGCATAAGGGCAACAAAGAACCTGTGCGTGAGCGTATGGAGACGGCAACAATTGCGAGAGGCACAACCTCTGGAAAGTGTTCCCGAATCAACAGGATATGATTCCGCAGACGGTCCCATACTGAGCGAAGAGCGACAAGCAGAGATAGAAAATGCCATCCAAAAACTTCCTCCGTCTGAGCAGAAACTGATAAGGATGAGACATCAGGAGGACATGACATTGCAAGAAATAGCACAAGAGACAGGAATGAGTCGCCGTTCGGCCAGCACCATCATCAGCTCGGCAAAGAAACATCTAATAAAACTGATTAAGAAATATGATTGACAAGGAACTTATACGACAGGCAGCAGAAGACATTGATATCTTCGAGGCAGACCTCAGCCAGGAGTTTGACCGCATTGCCTATCCGCGCAAGTCGCTACGTCTATGGCCATGGGCAGTGGCAGCGTGTATAGTGGCCGTGGTGGGCATATCCTTACCAATACTAATAGGTACGGACGATGAGAACAAAAATACCATCACTGAGGCAAGGATACAAACTGAGGGAAAACTTGTTGCTCAGGTTTCAGACTCTGACGACAACACAACAGCAACCTCATCCCCTACCCCAATAGTCACCGAAACCACAAGTTTAAGTTTGCCACAAAAAGAAAAGGCGCCACTACCAACGGCAACACCTGTAAAGACTGAACCTGAAAGTAATCAAAAGAGCACGGAAGTTGACGAAATGGAAATGATGTGCGAACTGCTTGACGAGGTTACACAACAGACAATTGCTGAGAAGAAATACGAGGAACATTATACTATGATGGAGGAAATCTGCAGAAACGCATCTAACGAACCAAACATACCAGAACTATCATTATGAAACACATTCTATCATCTATCATCCTTGCAACAATAGCCCTTGGCAGTTTTGCACAATCAAAGGGCGAGACAATGCCCCAATCAAACAAAATAGATCATCTCATCAAAACCTGGCCAACGGAAAGGATGATTGGCAAGGCCGGTGAGCAGGGGCGCGACCGCCTGGACTCTACCTATTATCTGGATACCAGAATATATGAATACTCTTACGACAGCAAGAAGGAGCAACAGGGAGTAAAAGACGCCGTGGCACTCATACTCAGAGCCTATGACAAGGATATGCCGCATTATACCGGTGGTTTCTGCTCATCAAACCTGTTGCGTGTGGACAACCCCATCGAGAGTAAGAAACTGGAGATGTACTATGGAGAAAACATTGCCCCCTTTGTGGTTGGTGGCAAGGGGCGCAACTATGCCGTTCTTCGCTTCAACAGCAAGCAGAACCCATACTACAGACATGTAATAGGCATAGAATGGTGGCTGGAAAGAGTGGACCGCAAACATCATGTAGCCAAGTTCAGGACCTTCCGCATATTCGGTCCCTTTAGCAAGGAGCATTATGAGTATGCTCTGAAGCAAAGCAATATATCAAAGGCTGATGTGGAAACGGATGATTTGTACGGGGACTATATCAGAGAAGATGGCCCTTTTCTGAAAATAAGCAAAAACGGGAGAATAGAGGGAATTGTTATAGGAGAGTCACCGGCAAAACACATGCTCTCGGAGGTACGAGTTCTTGGTAAACTTTTAGACACATCAACGGATGAGACATCTAAGCGTGCCACTGTAAAGTCAATAAACAGGCGCGTGACATCTCTGCTCACCACTGCTACAGATGAAGAGAAAACAGAACTGTACCATATACTGAACGACATTCCCGGATATTATGTACAGGTAACCCCTCCTAATGGCGTGGTACTTACAAGGTCCTTTGCCTGGTACATCAATGCACTACCCAAACTGGACATCTTGTGTAATTCGTGGATACAGCCAGGAAGTCCCAACTGCATATATATAGACGAGAATAATGAGGAAAAACCTGCAAATTTCCTTTTGCAAGTATTCCTTAACAGCTTGGACGACATGGATATATTATTAGAAAATTAAGTGAATACCTAAAGGTTAGAAGATTATGAACAAGAGATTAGCAATTGCACTTATAGTGCTGTTTGCCCTTGCCTTGCCAGTGATAGCTTCGGAGCAGAGACAGGAGATGGAGCATCACCACAGGAAGGAGATGAGATATGAGCGTAGACCCAGGGCTATGCATAATAAAGACTTCAAGATGATGTGCGAGGTAATAGACGATGCCTCTTTCCATGAAAAGAAGATTGGAGTCATCAAAGTGGCTTGCATCAGCAGTTACTTCAATAGCAGGCAATGCGCAAAACTGCTCTCGATGATTTCCTTTGATGACGCGAAGCTAAAGGCTTTGAAAGTCCTTGCACCCCGGATGATAGACAGAGATGTTACAGATATAGTGAAACAATTCTCTTTCTCGTCTAACAAGGACAAAGCATTAGAAATCCTGCGACAGTCCTCCTACATAAGTCATCAGAGATCGGGCAATAGTTGTAGCCATTAGCTTTCGGGGGCGTGTGCCTCTATATATTCTTCTTAGCATCAACGCCGACCCAAACAACCTTATCTTAACTGTTTAATGACCGATTTGGGTTAAACCAATCTTCTTTTTATGAGGACTAGTATATCTTTAAGACGAGATGTTAGGAAGGTGCGTAAATAACATAAGAATTAAAAATATAACCAGCTACATTATACTTATTATCAAAGATATTTCGTATCTTTGCGTATGATACAAACGAATTCTTGCTATGAATAGACGCTTTAAACTATTTACCATCGTTGCTACGATAGCAATGACCATGTTGGGCACAATGATTTGCCGTGCAGAGGCAAGTGCCAAGACTAATGTGCAAAATGAATGTTGCTCGGCCGAAAAAGACGATGACAACAAGGTACATCTGGTTGTGGAGAATCTGCCCCAATTCCCTGGCGGCATGCCTGCCATGGGAGATTATCTGAGGAATGAAATCCGCTATCCCAAGAAGTGCGTGGAGCAAAAGATAGAGGGACGCTCCATCATCACCTTTGTTGTAGGAAAGAACGGCAAGATAAGCAAGGTGAAGGTACTACGCAGTGC
This sequence comes from Bacteroidaceae bacterium, assembly GCA_017503065.1. The sequence goes on from JAFVTT010000032.1 coordinate 10,974, forward strand.
TGGCAACAAACTCCTCGACAAGGAGGCTAAACGAGCAGTAAAGAGCATGCCACGCTGGCAACCCGGCACTCACAAGGGCAAGGTGGTGAAAGTTCAAATGACATTGCCCGTCCTCTTCAAACTACAAAAAAGTAAGCCACTTTGACAAGGAAACGGACAACACGTCAGCGCCTGTGTTAAACATGTTAACACAACTGACAGAATGTTGTCCGTTTTTCAAACTCCTTAACACTCAGTGCCTTGGCACGGGAATTGCGGATATAATGGTGCAGGCCTACAGCGCATGGCGACGGACCTGCAAAAGAAAAACACACATTATATTATTAACCAAAAGGTAAAAGGAGATTAAGTTATGTTACCAATGATGATTAACAACCGCAATTGGATGCCCACTATGTTTGACGAGTTCTTCGGAAAGAACTGGATGCACAGAGTTAACGACACCACACCAGCCATCAACGTGAAGGAGGATGCAAAAGGCTACACCATGGAACTGGCCGCACCGGGCATAAGAAAGGAGTTCTGCCGAGTGCACGTCACCAACGACGGCAACCTGCAGATAGCCATCGAAAACAAGATGGAACACAAGCAGGATGAAAGGGAGGAAGGACACAAGGAGCGTTATCTGCGCCGCGAGTTCTACTACAGCAACTACCAGCAGATCTACCATCTGCCCGAGGACGTGGATGCCGACAACATTTCTGCACAGGTGGCCGACGGCATACTGAGCATCGCACTGCCCAAGCGCGACAAGGAAGCAGAGAACAAGGCGCACCGCGCCATCGAGGTCAAGTGACCTGAAACATATAGCAAATGACAAGATGAAGAATCCCACGCGGTGCAAGCCTCGTGGGATTCTCTTTATTGCAGACAGCAGTGCCCTACCACCACATCGCTATTGCCACCATACATACCACGGCAATGCAATAGAAGAACTTCAGACCTGTGGTGAGGATGAAGGCAAGGAATGAGTATAAGGCAACCTTAAAAGCCTGGTGAGGGGGTGTCTTGACAAGCAGTTCGCCAAGCAATGCACCAACGAAGGGGCCGACTATCATTCCCACCGGCCCACAGAACAATCCCACCAGCAAACCTGCCGTGGCACCGCGCATGGCCTGCTTGGAACCACCTCCTATCCTGGTGAGCCATACCGGGGCAACATAGTCTATGACGGTAAGCACCAGCATAAATACCCCCATTACCCACAGACTTGTGGACGAAACACTGCCCTTATCATACAAATACAGCATCCACAACGAAACATAACTGACCGGAGGACCGGGCAGCATGGGCAGGATGGCTCCTGCCACTCCAACCAAGGCACTGATGATTGCCAATGCCAACCATACATATTCCATAACGTCTATATTTGAATAATATCAAGTATAAGTATATCTTCTGCAACGACAAGGCAAAGGTACGGAAATTAGTACTCAGAGGCAAGAGGCCAAGTGTTAAATATATGTTAATTACAGTACCTTGTATTGCATAGTACTAATATTATGCATACCTTTGCAACGAGAACATTAAAAAGGAGTCGTGTAATACTAAAACACCTATCGTATGAACGTAGAGAACACAAAGGCACAAATGCGCAAGGGCATGCTGGAATACTGTATCATGCTGTTGCTTAGAGACAGGCCGTGCTATGCCAACGACATCATCTCGCAACTGAAGGAGGCGGACATGATAGTGGTTGAAGGCACGTTGTACCCCTTGCTGAACCGCCTGCTGAAGGACAAGATCCTGAAGTACGAGTGGCAGGAGAGCACACAGGGACCGCCCAGGAAGTACTATTCCCTGACGATGGACGGGGAGGAGGCTCTGACGCAACTGAACCAGAGTTGGAACGAACTGGCCGGCACCGTAAATAAACTGAAAACGGAAAACTGAAAACGGAAAACTGCGAGTAAGCGAGAGCAGAGAAAATTTATTTGCTCTGCCGAGCGGAAGCAGATTCAAGACGACAAAGTCGGATTAAATCTGAAAACGGAACTAAAGGTCGACGTTAAGTCAATACTGCAAAGAAAAACTATAAAACTTACTACAATGAAAAAGAACATTACCATAAACCTGTTCGGCACCTTATATAATATAGACGAGGATGCATACCAGTTGCTGGACAACTATCTGCAGAGCATGAAGCGCTACTTCGGCACCAAGGACGGTGGCGAAGAGATTGCCGACGACATAGAACACCGCGTGGCAGAACTCCTGTGGGAGAAGAAGGAACAGGGTACAGATGCCATCAGCATAGAGATAATAAAGGAGATTATTGGCAAGATAGGCAATGCCGAGGAGATTGCCGGAGAGCAGCAAACGGAAAACGAAGAACGGAAAACGGAAAACGGTGGGCAGAGCGTAGAAAGCGGTAGCACATACACCGAAGAGGACAACTTCGACCCCAGCACTGCATCCCTATGGGAGCGCATACGCCATCACTTCAAGAACCGCCGTCTGTTCCGCGACCCCGACAACATGCTGCTGGGCGGTGTGTGCTCGGGTGTGGCCAACTACATAGGTTTCGGCGACCCCATCCTGTGGCGCCTGCTCCTGCTGGCACTCTTCTTTGTGGAGGGAGTGGGACTGCTCACCTACCTGATTCTGTGGCTCATCATACCCCTGGCACGCACTCCGGAGGACAAACTGCTGATGAAGGGCAAGAAACTGACTCCTAACAATATTAACGAACAAATCATCCAGGATCATAGCACACAGACGAATCAGGGGGCATCGTGCAACCGCAACAACGGTTCGGGTTGTCTGAAGGTGCTGTTCGCCCTGCTTATCCTCGGTCCTCTGGGCGTATTCATACTGGCAGTAATTGCACTGATTACCGGATGGTTCGGTATAATCGGAGGTATGGGCAGCATGATCCTTTCACAGACAGAAGCACGTATCATGAGCGCTATTACAGAATCCACCGGCACCTTGTTCACCTCGGGCGTAGTATGCATACTGATTATCCTGGCCGTATTGTTCGTCCTGTTGCTGAGGTGGATTTTCGGTTCCGGCAAACCCATGGCAGGTTGGCTGAAGACCGTCATTGCCCTGCTGATGCTGGGTTGTCTGATTTGGGGTGTGTTCTCCATCTCGCGTTCGATAACCAAATGCTTTGAGGTGGCCAAACAGATCAACAATGACGAGTGGAGAAACAGAAGGATGCGCACCCCCATTCCCACCTTCAAGCCCCAGCCGCATCTGGACATACCGTATCTGGACGAAACTGGTTTCACCATCATCACCAACACATGCAACCGTTGCACATGGACAGGCGACTACCCCACCGGCGATGCGGAAAAGCGATATCTGGATGCGTGCGACTACGACGAACTGATATTCACCGCCGAGAAGACGGACACCGTTGCTCCTGGCACATACACCTTGTCGGCACTGGTAAGAGCAGAGGACAACGGTGCATACCTCTTTGCCAACGTGGGAGACACGGAAAACAGACAGTACATCCCTGCATACGGCAACAAGGGAGGCAACCTGTGGAAATGGGCATGCGGCAACGGAACCCTGCCCGAAGTGAAGAACATCTATCCGCACTTTGCCAACGACAGCATACGCAATCTCCTGGCCATGGCCAACGATGGAGAAGGTTTCGGATGGGCAGTACTGAGCATAGAGGGCATTAAGGTGAAAAAGGGTGAAACCATCACCTACGGCATAACCACCGACCCTGCCACTACGAATGACACCCCCGAATGCGACTGGGTTTCCGCCACCGACTTCGTGCTGACCAGGACGGACAAGAAGGCAATGTAGTTCAAGGTTCCTAATCAATCTGCCAATGGTGTCATAATGACAGATTGGGACATGTGAATCCGTCTCAAATCATCATTAGCGACCGTTCGGCGAACCATCAATAATGGTTCGCCGAACGGTCGCTAATGATTCACCTTCGTCATCGTGGTGATAAAATCAATTCACCGCTAGGGATAAAGATTGACTACCTAAAATCAACTTCTAGACAATTGCATTCCTGTGCGTGAGATACTCATGTCCACGAAACGGGCACGCTCGTTGGGACGCTCCTTTGTAAGTATCTCGCGGATGCGCAAGGCTGCCGCGGGGTCCTTTGCCATCATATAAAGGAAACCGCCTCCGCCGGCTCCGGGTAACTTCAAACCGAGACAGAGATCCTGAACCTTCTCGATGATGGCCTGCACCTCAGGAGGATTGGTACCGCAGTCCAACAGTTGATTCTGTTGCCATGTCTTGCCTACAAGTGTGCCGAGTTGTGTGTAATTGCCTCGCATAATGGCCTGGGCAACATCCTGGGCGTGTTCTTTCATCTCGCCAAGCAGTTGCAGGCGTTCCGTATCGTAGAGGAACATGCCACGTACTATCTCGGCAAGAATCTTCTTGGCGGTACGTGTTATGCCTGTGTAGTACAGCAGATGACATGCCTGATACCGGGAATCGGTGAAGAGGTTGTCGCTGAGCCAACTGATTTCGGGTGTCTGCTCGAAACCGTCCTGAGTGGCAAGCAACTTCACGCCATGGAGCACACCTCCATACTGGTCCTGCCAACCGCCTCCCGTGGTTAGGAGTTGCTCCAGCACAAGCGTGCGGTTGCATATCTCGTTCTTGCTCCATGCCAGGCCACAGAAGTCGCTCATTGCGCCCAATACCGTAGCGGCCAGGATGGAACTTGTGCCCAAACCGCTGCCGGCAGGTATTGCACTGAGCAAAGTCACCTCTATGCCACATCCGAAGTCCTTCAACTGCTCCTGAAGAGACTTGTACTTCTTCTGGCAGAACTGGGGCAGGAAACCTGCCAGGGCCAGGGCGGCCTTGGGAATGGAGAAGGGAGAGCCTACCTTGGCAAAATCTGCCAGTTCCTCCCATGTGGTGAGAATTTCTATAGCGCCCAAGTCGATGCTTCGGAGCACGACATGGTAGTCTGCCGAGGGCTTTACGTATGCCTGCAGGGGAGGCTGGCCGTTCAACTCTATGGCCAGATTTACCACACTGCCGCCTGAAGTGAGGCAGTACGGAGGCGTGTCTGTCCATCCTCCGGCCAAGTCTATCCTGACGGGACTTCTACCCCATACTATCTGGTCGCTGTACACATCCAGTTGGGGCATCTGCTTGTGGGCAAGCACGTCTTCCGTCAATCCTTCGCCAAGGAGGGAGAATGCCTTTGCTCCGGCCTCAGAACCGTCTTGTCCGTTCAGTTCCAACAGACGGGAACGGAACATGTGGTCGTTGATGCGCTTCAGCAGAGGCTCGGTCTCGGGCAGAGGCTCGGGAACCGGCACCTGAAGATTATGGAATTCATGAGCCAGGTCATCAAGGTTAGTCTGATAGAAGATGCTGCATCTGTGGTTGTTTGCCAGGGCGGTAAGGTTGGCCTTGCGGAATTCCAGGCGCTGCTTCTGCAAGCGACGAAGGTTGCCCCTGTCGCTTATTTCGTTGGCAGAGAGGCGTTCGCATGCTCTCCACACATCCGTCATGTCGGCAGGAGATTCGGCTATCATCCACTGAAGCAAGCGGCCCATCTCCTCAATGTTGTTGCACACGGGGAAGATACGGCTGTTCTGCAAGTCGGTGTTGCCCTCCACCTCATCGGCAGAGATGCCTCGCTTTGAGAGCCATTCTCCCACAGGGCGTCCGAGGTACTCGGTAGAGGCGTCGCGCAGGTCACCACGCATGGCATCGTTAAAGCCATAGGGGCGCACCACCCACTGGTTTTCTCCCAATGGCACGACATCCACACAGATGCCGGGAGAGAGACTGATTGTCCAGTCGTTCTGCGGCACACCGGTAATGATGTTCTCGTGGGTCAGTACCCATGTGGACGGAACCCAGGAGTTCTCTATCCATGTGTTCCTGTTGGTGGGTTGGAACTTTATGTCGTGATGACAGTTCTGCGTGAAGATACTCGGGTGTGCCTTCACTCCCAAGTGCATGATGGCACGCTGGTCGTACACAAGGTTCTGTATGGCCATGGTGGAACTTATCATCTCACGCGAGGTGCCGTAGTGATAGAACTCGCCGTCCTGCAATGGCAATACCGCCACCTTCAACTGGCTGATCTCGGCATCTGTGGTGGTAGGATTCTCGCCGAGTGCCTGGCCGAAGTCGCTATAGAGGTCGTAGTTCAATATCTCGCCTCCCTTGCCGGTACTCTTGCTCATAAGCAGGTTGACGGCTTTGTCGGAAAGCAGCCAAATGCCTATGTCCATAAGGAACAGGTGGCTGTGCATCAACTCTCCCAACTTCTCCACCGAGGGTTTCTGAAGCACGAAGTCGAGCACCTCGGGCGTCTCCCTCTTGGAAAGGAACACACCGTGGTTCTTGGCCAGGGAGGGGTCTACCCAAAGTCCGTAGCACACCACATCGGCATCGGGAATCTGTTGCAACTTGCCTGCACGGATATAGACATCGCCTGATGCTATCAGAGTGCGGAGACCGGCAGGCGCGGCATTCATGATGCGCTGGTACAAAGGCAACTGCAACTGCAAGAGGTTCTGGCCTATGCGCTGTCCGCGCTCCCAACGGAATACGGGTATGGGGGTGAGAACCTTGCCACTGGGCGCATAGCCCGGCAGACGACGGCTTTGGCCTCCGGCATGCAACAGGATACGCTTCTCGCGTGAAAGCCACTCTTTAAAAGTCTGTTCGGGAGCCTCATCCTGATGGCAGGCCTCCATCAGCCAGTTCGTTCCGCCTCCGCTGCCAAGTCGTGCGCCAACAGGGTCGGAGGTGCAGAAATATTCCTCACGGCTGACACCGGCCACGTCATGGAAGCACTCTACCAGATTTGGGGGAAGGGACAATAGTTTCTTCATAATAGTATCTAAGGATAACCAATGTTTGTTCTTTACAAGGCATGGCACTCAAATGCCATGTCTATCTCTCTGCTCTCATGGGATTGCTCAGGAAGTCCTGATAACTGAGACGGATGCCGTCCTCCAACTCCGTGCGGTATGTCCATCCGAGTGCCTTGGCCTTGCTTACGTCAAGGAGTTTGCGCGGTGTGCCGTTCGGCTTGGATATATCCCAAAGGATGCGGCCTTCGTAGCCGACCACCTTAGCAACGAGTTCCGTCAGCGCCTTTATGCTCAACTCCTTGCCTGTGCCTGCATTGACGGTTTCGTTCCCGCTATAATTGTTCATCAGGAAGACACAGAGGTTAGCAAGGTCGTCCACATAAAGGAACTCGCGCAGAGGGGAACCGTCGCCCCAGCACGTCACCTCGTCAAGCCCCTGTTCCTTCGCTTCGTGGAAGCGGCGGATAAGGGCCGGAAGCACGTGGGAGTGTGTGGGATGGTAGTTGTCGTTGGGACCATAGAGGTTGGTAGGCATTACCGAGATGTAGTCGGTACCGTACTGACGGTTCAGGTACTCGCAATACTTCAATCCGCTGATCTTTGCCAGGGCATAGGCCTCGTTTGTCTGCTCCAACTCGCTCGTGAGCAGGCATGATTCGGGCATGGGCTGCGGAGCCATACGGGGATAGATGCATGAAGACCCGAGGAACTCCAGTTTCTTGCATCCGTTCTGCCATGCGGCATGTATGACATTCATCTCCAGCATCATGTTCTCGTACATGAAGTCGGCCAGGGCTGTCTGGTTGGCAATGATGCCTCCCACCTTAGCGGCAGCCAGAAAGACATACTCGGGCTTCTCCTGCTCGAAGAAGCGGTTTACAGCCTCCTGGTTTATCAGGTCCAGTTCTGCATGGGTGCGGGTGATGATGTTGTTGTAGCCCTGTCTCTGCAACTCGCGGACAATGGCGCTACCCACCATACCGCGGTGTCCGGCAACGTATATTTTGGCATTCTGTTCCATCATATAACTTTCTCGTTCGGTTAGAATGTCGGACAGGTTACTTCACCAGGCCCTTCTCCAGATACTCTGCCAGGTTTGTACGCATCACGCTGGCCACATGGTCGGCGGCCACCTTCTCCATGTCGTGCTTGACCATGATGGATACAAGTTGCTCGAAGGTAGTCTTGGCAGGGTTCCAACCCAGTTTTGTCTTGGCCTTGGTGGGGTCGCCCCAGAGGTTGACCACATCGGTGGGACGGTAGAAGTCGGGGCTTACCTCCACGAGTGTCTTGCCCACGAGTTCGGCAGGACCGCTCACGCAGATGCCCTTTTCGTCCATCTCCTCACCTTCGAACCTCAGTTCAATGCCGGCAGCCTTGAAGGCGGCATAGGTGAACTCGCGCACAGAATGCTGCACACCGGTGGCGATGACGAAGTCCTCGGGTTCGGGCTGCTGGAGGATGAGCCACATGCACTCCACATAGTCCTTGGCATAACCCCAGTCGCGAAGAGAGGAGAGGTTGCCCAGAAGGAGTTTGTCCTGCTTGCCCTGTGCTATACGTGCGGCGGCCAGGGTAATCTTGCGTGTCACGAAGGTTTCGCCACGGCGCTCGCTCTCGTGGTTAAACAGGATGCCCGAGCAGCAATACATGTTGTATGCCTCGCGGTACTCCTTAATAATCCAGAAACCGTAGAGTTTTGCCACGGCATAGGGACTGTAGGGATGGAAGGGCGTGTTCTCGTTCTGCGGGACCTCCTCCACCTTACCGTATAGTTCGGAAGTGGATGCCTGATAGATGCGGCATTTGTTCTCTAGGTGGTTGGCACGCACTGCCTCCAAAACACGGAGTACGCCAACGGCATCAACATCGGCAGTGAACTCGGGGGCATCGAAACTTACCTGCACATGGCTCTGTGCCGCCAGATTATATATCTCGGTGGGACGTACGTCGGCTATTACCTTTACAAGTGACATGGAGTCGCCCATATCTCCATAGTGAAGGTGGAACTGAGGATGGCCCTCCAGGTGAGCGATGCGCTCGCGGTAATCCACACTGCTGCGGCGGATGATACCATGAACCTCATAACCTTTCTCTATAAGGAACTCGCTCAGATAACTGCCGTCCTGTCCTGTCACACCCGTTATAAGGGCAACATTTCTCTTTTCCATAAAATATTTTGTTTATTCTTTAGTTATTCTGAAAACTGCTTTATTCTCTGCTCTTCAGAGAGTTTGCATATCAGCAGGGTATTGTCCTTCTCTGCCACGATGTAGCCGTCCAGACCCTGCACCACTACACGGCGCTCTTCGCTGCAATGTATCACGCAATCGCGTGTCTCGTAGGTCTGCACGTTGTCGCCAATCACGGCATTTCCGTTGTTGTCGCGGCTTACGTTCTCGCGCAACGAACCCCATGTGCCCAGGTCGCTCCAACCGAAACTGGCAGGGAAGCAGTATATCTCCTCAGACTTCTCGAGGATGGCATAGTCAACAGAGATACTCTCGCACTTGGGGAAGTTCTCGTTGATTGCTTCCTGCTCCTTGTCCGTGCCGTAGAGGGGCAAGAGGTTCTCGAACACCTCGTTAATCTCAGGCGCATACACTCTGAGGGCATTCACTATGGTGCTGACGTTCCAGATGAAGATGCCGGCATTCCATAGCATGTTGGGCTTGCGGATGTACTTCTCGGCCGTGGCAAGGTCGGGCTTCTCGCGGAAGGCATCTACACGATATATCTCCTTGTTGCGGGCAGAAGGACAACTCATGTCCGTCTGTATGTAGCCGTAGCCTGTCTCGGGTCGGGTGGGCTTCATGCCCAGGGTGACGATGGCATCCGAGGTGGAGGCAAAGTCCATGGCGCTCTTCACCACGCGCTGGAATTCTGGAGTGTCCAGGACAAGGTGGTCGGAAGGGCTTACCACGATGGTCGCCTTGGGGTCTATGCTCTTTATCCTCCATGCGGCATAGGCTATGCAGGGAGCGGTGTTGCGACGGCAAGGTTCCAGAAGGATGTTGCCCTGAGGCACCTCGGGAAGTTGCTCTGCAACGATGTCCTTGTATGCCTGGCTGGTAACCACCCACACGTTCTCCGGAGGCAGGATTCCCTTGAAGCGGTCAACTGTCATCTGGATGAATGTGCGTCCTGTGCCCAATACGTCCACAAACTGCTTGGGGCGTTCGGGAGTGCTCATGGGCCAGAAGCGGCTTCCTATGCCACCTGCCATGATGACAAGGTGCGAATGGCTGATTGTATTTGCGCTGTTCATTATCTGTGTTCTTTGGGGTTAAACGTTTTCCCTACAACTTTATCTTCTTGACGTAACCATCCCAGGCCTTCACCTTGATGGACACGGTAATGTCGTGGGCAAGATTGTTCTTCACCTTCTCCGATTCGGGAGCAAGCGAGCGTATGGCATCGGCAGGAATACGGATATCTGTGGTGACGTTCTCATCGGAGAAGTTGGCCACCACCAGGTAGGTCTTGTTCTTGTCGCTACGCAGGAAGGCATACTGTCTGTCCAGATGCCCGTTCACGTACATCAGGTCCCAGAAGAGTCCTTCGCTGAAGGCAGGTTCCTCCTCGGCCAGACGCAGGGTCTGTGTGTAGAACTCCTTCAGTTTCTTCTCCTCGTCCGTGAGCAGGGCACCGTCGAACTTTCCGCCGTTTCGCCAACGGCGTATGGTATCCACCGTCCAGTAGTCGAAAATGGTTGTACGTCCGTCCTCGCCAGAGAAGCCCTCGCTGTCCATACCCTTCTCGCCCAGTTCCTGGCCGAAGTATATCATCATGGGGTTGGTGTTCATCAGTGTGCTCACCAGCATCATGGGACGGCCCTTTCTGGCATCGCCTGCGAAGAAGTCGCTGGCTATGCGCTGCTCGTCGTGGTTCTCCAGAAAGTTGAGCATGTGGCTCTGTATGTCCTCCACGCTCTGCCAGCATGATGTCAGTTCCTTGGCCGAGCACCATCCTGCGGATACGGCCTTGAGCTTGTCGTAAAGTCCCACCTTGTCATAGAGGTAGTCAAAGTGTCCGCGGAAGATGTAGTCGCGGTACAACTGAGGGTTGTACACCTCTGCTATGAAGATGATGTCGGGATATTGCTCCTTCACCTGAGGTATCACCCATTCCCAGAACTCCACGGGCACCATCTCGGCCATGTCGCAACGGAAGCCGTCCACGCCCTTCTCTGCCCAGTAGAGCAGTATCTGAAGCATCTTGGCATAGGTATTGGGACCATAGTTCAGTTTCACCGTCTCGTACCAGTCGTTCCTGCCCGGCCAGGCAGAGAACACATCGTTGCCGGTAGCCTTGGCGGGGTTCTCCTCATAGAGGTTGACCTTGGCACGCTCCTCCTCGCTCAGGATATTGTCCAGATGGAGAGGTTCGCCCATGTAGTAGAAGTTGTTCTCGGGAGAGTAGTTGAGCGAAGTATCGTCGCCCTCGCCCAGGTCCTTGCATCCCTCGGGACAGGCGTCCGAATGGTACTCGCGTGCCACATGGTTGGGCACAAAGTCCTGAATGACCTTCATCCCGGCCTTGTGGGTGCGCTCTATGAGTGCCTCCCATTCCTTGATGCGCTCGGGCACCTTGGTTGCCAGGTCGGGATCCACGTCGTAGTAGTCCTTTATGGCATAGGGACTGCCGGCACGGCCCTTCACCACCTCGGGGTGGTCCTTGCGTATGCCGTAACGGCTATAGTCGGTTTGCGTGGCATGCTCTATGATGCCTGTGTACCAGATGTGGGTCACGCCCATGGCCTTGATGTCGGCCAAGGCCTTGGCTGTAAAGGCCGACATGGTGCCGCATCCGTTCTGACTCTTGCTGCCATGTGGAACGGGATGCTCCACATTGGCGCCGAACAAGCGGGTAAATACTTGGTATATGTTCATGGCAAAACGGTTCTGGCATTATGCGTGCAGGACGGTAGCGCCCTTGGCAATCTTAGTTATCATACCTGTCAGAGCCTGACCGGGACCACACTCCACGAACTCCGTTGCTCCGGCCTCTACCATTGCCTCTACCTCCTGAGTCCAACGCACGCTGGCGGTCAGTTGGGCAATCAGGTTCTGCTTGATTTCCTCGGGGTTGGTGTGTGCCTTGCCGTCAACGTTCTGATAGATGGGACAAGTGGGAGTGTGGAACTCTGTAGACGCTATGGCTGCCTCCAACTCGTCCTTGGCAGGCTGCATCAGGGGGCTGTGGAAAGCACCGCCTACGGGCAGCACCAGGGCACGGCGTGCACCGGCCTCGAGGAGTTTCTCGCATGCCACTTCAACGGCTTCCTTGTTACCGCTGATTACCAACTGGCCGGGGCAGTTGTAGTTTGCGGCTACCACCACACCCTTGCCGGCCTGGGCAGTAACGTCGGCACAAATCTGCTCGATCTGCTCGTCGGACAGGCGTAATACGGCTGCCATACCGCCGGGAGCGGCCTCGCATGCCTTCTGCATGGCCAGGGCACGGGCATAGACAAGTTTCAGTCCGTCCTCAAAATCCAAGGCACCGGCTGCCACCAGCGCACTGAACTCGCCCAGGGAATGACCGCCAACCATATCAGGCTGGAAGGCATCTCCCATACACTTTGCCATTACCACACTGTGCAGGAACACGGCAGGCTGGGTAACCTTTGTCTGCTTCAATGCCTCGGCATCGCCCTCGAACATGATGTCGGTCAGACGGAAGCCAAGTATCTCGTTGGCCTTCTCCATCATCTCCTTTGCCACCTCATTGCTCTCGTACAGGTCCTTGCCCATACCGGTGAACTGTGCTCCCTGACCGGGAAATACAAATGCTTTCATAATCGTATGTTTTTATTTAATTTTAGTGACTTACAAATGGTGGTCTTCGGGAGGACCACACCTTATAATATAAATATCTCGGACAAAGATACAGAAAAAAGGGCATTGACGCAAAAATAAACGGTGTTTATTCTTCCTTTGTCATAATTTTGGTTAACTTTGCCAAATAAAACATAAATTAGTAGCCACTTAACCCATATACCACTACGACTATGGATTACGAACAGATTGTCAGCGATCTGGCTCAACAGGTGTTTGATGCCATTGCCCCGCGCGTAACTCCGGAGGACATGGAGCGCGTACGCCAGGCCTACCTTCTGGCCAAGGAAGCACATGCGCCGCAAAAGCGCAAGTCGGGCGAACCGTACATACTGCACCCCATTTCCGTGGCACTCATTGCCGCCAAGGAGCTGCAACTGGATGCCAACACTGTCATCACCGCCTTCCTGCACGATGTGGTGGAGGACACGCCATATACCGTGGAGGACATAAGGGAGCGCTTTGGCAACGATGTGGCCGGGCTCGTCAACGTGGTTACGAAGCAGAAGAAGGAAACCTACCAGACCACCAAGCAAGTGGATAACTATCAGCAGATTCTGGCGTCGCTTCACTACGACATCAGAGCCGTGATGGTGAAGATCAGCGACCGCCTGCACAACATGCGCACCCTGCAATCCATGCGCCCCGACAAGCAGATGAAGATAGCAGGAGAGACGGATTGCTTCTATGCTCCGTTGGCCAACCGCCTGGGACTCTTCGAGGTGAAGTCCGACCTGGAGAACCTGTCCTTCAAATACCGTTGCGAACTGGAATACGGCGACATAGAGCGCTGGCTCCAGCAGGACGAGGCCGACAACCGCGAACGCCTGCAACGCTTCTGCAAGGATGTGAAAGGAACGCTGAAGGACCATGGCATCCAGTGCAACGTGGAGACTTTCTGGCGACGCCCCTACTCCATCTGGCGACGCATGAAGCAGCAGGATGTGGACTTCTGGCATCTGCCCAACCGCTACTATGTGCGCATAACCTTCTGGGAGGACACCATGGACGACCCTCTGACCGAGAAGGAAACCTGCCTGAAGATATACAACCTGCTCACGCGCGATTTCCGCGAACGTCCGGGCAGTTTCATCAACCAGATAGAGCAGCCGAAGGAGAACTCCTACCAGTGCCTGCGCCTCATGCTCCTGTCCGACGAGGGTGTGTGGGAGGACGTGCAGATATGTTCCGAATCGATGGTAAAGGCCAGCCAGGTGGGCTGCATCAACGAGATAGGAAGCAACATCGGAAACTGGGTGAAGCGTTTCCGCAAGGTCCTGGAGGATATCGTAACACAAGGCAACGAGGCATACTTCCTCGAGCACATTTCATCCAGCCTCTATTATGACGACATAACGGTATTCTCACCCAGCGGAGAGAGTTTCATCCTGCCCAAGGACAGCACCGTCATCGACTATGCCTTCAAGCAGGGCGACGAGGTTGGCGCACATGCACACTATGCCTATGTGAACGGAATCCTGTGTAGCGTGAAGACCGTCCTGCACGGAGGAGATTGTGTGAAACTGTTCACCTCGCCCGACGCCAAGCCACGTAAGGACTGGATAGACCATTGCCAGACGTATCTGGCCAAACGTTATCTGAGACTCTTCCTCATAGAGCGCCGCCTTATCCGTGGCGGAGTGTGCCGCTGCCCGATATGCAAACCTCTGCCCGGTGGCGAGGTCATCGGTATCCGCATGCAGGGAATACATCCGCACACCTCCGAGTACGAAAACATAACCCTGCACCGCCGTTCATGCCCCGAGGCCATACGCATGGCCAGCAAGTTCGGCGACAACGTGGTGAACGTGGATTATGCCGACAAGGCCGATGCGCCACCCATAGAGGTACACTCCCCCACCTCCATCACCATAAACCGCATAGGTTTCACCTACCCTATCACACTGGCCATAACAGGTGTGGACAGACATCGCCTGCTCATGGACCTCACGTCGGAAATCGCCGACAGACTCCACCTCAACATGGATTCCCTCTGCATCAGTACAAAGGACTGCATAGTGGATTGCAAGGTGACGATAATGGTGCATGGCGTGAAGGAAATGGTCAGCGCCATAGCCCACATAAGCCAAATCCCAGGCATCGAGTCAGTACAGCAAATATTCCCATCGAAATAATTATTAACCCCAAACCGGTCGTTAGGCTGTTACGTCGCTAATGACCGGTTTGGGGTTCGCATACATAATCTTCAAAAAGACATAGATATGAATGTGATATAGACATGTCTATTCACAAAAAGCATATAGGAGCAAAAGCCAAGCCAAACTGAAGATTATAACAGCATTATTGCGTCAGCGCATCTTCTATTTCCAATACATATATATCGTGGAAACTGCCACCTGGCTGGTTGTTGTACCATTGGGACAACACTGACTTGTCAATGAATGCCTCTTCTGCCATGGAAGTCTTGAACAACTTCCTGCATACCAAAGTCAACCGCGCTTCTTCAAAACCGACAACACCTTCTGATACACAAACAGGTGTCAATCCGGCCTTCTCTACCTTTTGGCAATCTCTACCGCTGACAGTTCCACAAATCTGGAGTGCTTTCCTATACTTTTCGCTAAAGAAACTCAAGGTAAGACAATCACTTTCTTCCACAAACTGATACGTATAACGCTCTGGACGGATAAATACAAATGCCACCGGTTTATTCCACAACCAACCGATACCACCCCAAGAAGCAGTCATTGTGTTGAACTTCTCTGATGTTCCTGCCGTAATCAGCATCCATTGTCTGCCAATCAAATTCCAGATATCCTCCTGCATCAATATGTTTATATCTTCCTTTCGCATAATTATATTGGGATATAAAAAGTACCTAATATAAATCAGATAAAATTAACCTCCGGACTTATCCTTATTCCAAAGTTCTCAAAAACATCATTTATTATCCGGTCAGACAAAAATTTGATTTCCGTTCCCGTAGCACCGCCTAAATTAACGAGTACCAAAGGCTGATTAACATGTACACCTGCCTTACCCAGAGAGCTTCCTTTCCATCCGCTTTGCTCTATCAGCCATGCGGCAGGTATTTTCACATGACCGGCATCTACGTCATACCTTGGCATATCAGGGTATTGTAGCAACAACCTTTCAGAGACAGATCTGTCAACGACGGGGTTCATAAAGAAACTTCCGGCATTCCCCAACACATGAGGGTCCGGCAGTTTCTCTTCGCGAATATTTATTATAATATCCCGCAGTTCCAATGCCGTAAGATTATCCGGTTCCTTGCCAATAGCAACAAGTTTTTGGCGAATCCCCCCATAGTTCAACTGAGGTTTGAATGCAAGGTCCAGCCTGTATTCCACACTGCACACGGCATATTTTCCTCTATATTCTTCCTCTTTGAATATACTATGCCTGTAGGCAAAGTTGCATTCATCATGCGAGAACCTCCTTACGGTCCCATCCTCCAGCGACACACAATTCACAGCAGAAATATAGTCTCCTGACTCTACTCCATACGCACCTATATTCTGTACGGCGCTTGCTCCTACCTGGCCGGGAATTTTGCTTAAGTTCTCTATTCCATACCATCCATGTTCCAATGAATAGGCAATGAACCTATCCATATTCCATCCGGCACCAACCTTGACAATGACATGTCCATTACCTTGTTCAAGCACAGACAACTCCCTGATTCTGCTTAAAAGCACTGTACCGGGGAAATCATGCATAAAAAGAAGATTGCTACCTTCACCTATATGCAACAATGGAAGAGGCAGTTCCTTTTTGCCGTTGCGCACCAACTCCGACAGTTCCTCTGCATTATCATAGGAAACTATCGTATCTGCCAAAACATCCATGCCAAATGTGTTATGTGGCAGAAGCGAGATATTGTGTTCGATTTGCATCTGTTAATACATTAAGTTTAAGGATACGGTTTGTGGTGACGCTCAGTTTTCGTAACCTACCATTTCCCATTTCCTTCCGTTCTTACTGAAAAAGAAAGTTTCCGACATACCATTGCCCATGCCGATCTTCTCCATCAAGATGTTTCTGGCACGCTTATATCTCTGTCCATAACGGATATTGGTTATTATACCCTCCGGTATGCCCCCATCCACAGTAATCCACTGATCCCGAGTTATAAATCCTTCTATCATCTGTGTATCATCTTCAGGATCCAACATTGAAATGCGGATGGAGCGAGCCAGGGATTTGCTTCTAAATGCCGTATCCTGGGCAAATCTGGAATAAAAACTCAGGAAATCCGACAGGTCACTTTCCTTAAAATTCAGATTCCTTACTGATGACAGAATCCATTTCCCGTCTTCCTTGACAAAATCATAAGACGTGACCACATGCTTCACGAGGTCAATCCTTTCCAGCGAAGCCTGCGTCAAGGACGTATCCTCCGTTATACTTTTCTCTTGCTCATTATTGTAAATGGCTGTAGTGTATTCCTTGTCCATGAAATCGAACACCTCATGCCACATGTCCTCGCTGACCGTCCTCATGCTACCGTCAGAAAGGTGCTCCTTTAAAGGGAATTTGGTACGTTTATGCCGCAATTCCTTGTCATGGATATAGTTGTACAGGAAATCGTCAAACAACTCGTCTACCCTATCATTATATACTGACTCACCAGCAAGTTCTTCGTCTGTCAGAAGCAATGACGCCTCAATGTTTTTCACAGGCACAGCAACAGAATCACTATCCGATCTTTCCTGCACATGTTTCAGACCGTTGGAGCAAGAAACAATCAGCGCACAAAGCATGCAGATTCCTATGGGATAAATAATGTATTTTGGATACATAGCCAACTAATTGCCATTATGAGCTTTTATATGCAAAAGTACACTTTTCTTTCGATATAGAGTTCAATTATAATCTAAATTTATTAACTTTGCACAAAATTTCAAACAATCATGATTACAAAGATAGAACAACTGACAGCAGAGATTGGCAGTTTGCACGCCAACACTGCAGAAGAAGCGGAACAACTAAGAATAAAATATCTGGGAAGAAAAGGCATAATGAATGACCTCATGGAGGAATTCCGCAATGTTTCCCCAGAACAGAAAAGAGAACTGGGTCAGCGCATCAACGCGCTTAAGCAAGTAATCACCGCCAAGATCAACGAACTGAAGGAAAATGCTGCCGTAGAATCAAATTGCTGTTCTTCCGTCGACCTGACACGCACACCATATCCCATCCATCTGGGTACACGCCATCCTCTGACAATTGTAAAAAATGAGATAGTAGATATTTTCTCCCGTCTTGGTTTCACTCTGGCAGAAGGTCCCGAGGTGGAAGACGACTGGCATGTGTATTCCAGCATGAATTTTGCCGACGACCATCCCGCACGCGACATGCAGGACACTTTCTTCGTAGAAGCGCGTCCCGACATTATCCTGCGTTCACACACAAGTTCCGTACAGGCACGTGTTATGGAAAGCCAGCAGCCTCCTATCCGTGTCATCTGTCCCGGACGAGTATATCGCAATGAGGCAATTTCAGCCCGTGCGCACTGCTTCTTCCATCAGGTAGAAGGCCTGTACATTGACAAGAACGTGTCTTTCACCGACCTCAAGCAGGTACTGCTGCTCTTTGCCCAGGAAATGTTCGGCGAGGAAACACAGATACGCCTGCGTCCTTCCTACTTCCCCTTCACAGAACCCAGTGCGGAAATGGACATCTCCTGTCATCTGTGCGGAGGCAAGGGATGCTCTTTCTGCAAGCACACCGGATGGGTAGAGATTCTCGGTTGCGGCATGGTAGACCCCGCCGTATTGGAAGCCAACGGAATAGACAGCAAGACATATACAGGTTATGCATTTGGCATGGGCATAGAGCGCATAACAAACCTGAAGTATCAGGTCAAGGATTTGCGCATGTTCTCCGAAAACGACGTCCGCTTCCTGGATGAATTCAAGTCCGCCAACTAATACAAACCTTTATTATAATTTTTAGCAGGTGGCTGCAGCATTATGAAGTAACGCCGAAAAATTGGACTATAAATAGAATTTAAATTATGACTGTAGTGAGCTCGGTATCGTACCGGGCTCATTCTTTTTGGTAGGGTGGACAAAAAGTAGGATGATTTTACTCTAAAAATCTCTTATTGGACAAAAAGTAGGATAGAATCCCTTGGCAGGGCGCGCCCTGCCAAGGGATTCTGCGTTTAATAATGTCGCATAATGTACTCATCTAACAAC
>JAFVTT010000033.1 GCA_017503065.1 Bacteroidaceae bacterium
AAGTCCTATGGTGGATGCCGCCAGCATAATACCGGCACAATATCCCAGGACGGTGTCGTTCCACTTGTGTGGCAATTCCTTTATAAAGAAGCCGAGCACGGAACCCAGCATGGTGGCTCCGCATAGTCCGGCTGCGCTGATCAGTACTTGTTGCATAGTGTGCGTATGTTATTGCTCTGCAAAGATACGATTAAGTGAGAGAAATCCCAAATTTATTAGAGGATTTCCAAGTGAGAGTATCTTAGAGCCGCAAGACTCAAGGATACGATTAAGCGAGAGAAATCCCAAAGAATCAGTTCTGTGATAATGAAAAAGGGACGGTCTGCTACAGATAGAAATCCTTACATAGGAGGGAATATTCCTGACTACGTCCTCCATCGGGAGAGTGGAGGGTCATGACTGTACAAGAAGCACTCTCACTTGTTTGGAAACCAAACTCTAAGAGCACACGCTTTGGAGTTTTCCTTGAAACCGTCTGCACACGACATTCCCTGCGGATATGAAGTCCGTTCTTCAGGGCTGAGCCTACGAAAAAATCCCTTGCTTGCATAGGGATGACGAGGGCAAAAGTTCCGTCCTCCTTCATCAGGCGGCAGACGGATTCCACAAGGGCACCGAAGGACAGATGCACGGCATTGCGGGCCATGCTGCGCCGTTGGTCTGGCGGAAGAGTGTCTTCTGTGTAATAAGGGGGATTGCACAGAATCAGGTCAAAGGATTCAGCCGCAGGTTCCGCGGCCAGGTTCCTGACGTCGGCCACCCGGAACCGCACCCTGCCGGCAAAGGGGCTCTGCAGGGCGTTTTCCGTGGCCTCCTCTATGCTGGGCACGTCTATGTCTATGCCAAGCACCTGGGCGCGAGGACAACGTTGTGCCGCCATGAGCGAAATGACACCGCATCCGCACCCTATGTCCAGTATGGATGCCTGTGGACGGGTATTGCAAGCCTGCACGTCTGCCCATGCTCCAAGCAGCACGGCATCGGTGCCTACACGCATGGAACTCCTGTCGTGGCTGACCTGGAATTTGCGGAATCTGAAGGGTTCTGTTGCCATAATCGGGGACAAATTTACCACTTTCCCTTCAATAACCTGTGATTTGCGCGGGAAAAAGAAATTAAGGCCGGGCATAATTTTGTACTTCCCCCGGTTTTTCATATCTTTGCAAGCCAATATTATATTGTACACATACACGCACACAGAATCTTTTAAGTCACACGTATATGCGGAAGAACTCTTCGTTTTCATTCGTTACAGAAATAGATGCCGACATAGAAAAGGTAATACGCCAGAGCAACGACGGCGACATGGGCATACTGGCCCTGCGCGACAACATACTCTTCCCCGGCACGGTGACCCCCGTCACCATAGGCAGGAAGAAGAGCCTGAAGACACTGAAACTGGCCGACAAGAAAGGCGCCCTGGTAGCCGCCTTCGTGCAGAAGAACCCAGAAACGGACGAGCCGGGTATGGACGACCTCTACCACGTGGGCACGGTATGCAGGATAGTCCACCTGATGAAGTTGCCCGACGGCAACCACAACGCCCTGCTCCAGGCACTCAACCGCGCAGGACTGGACTCTCTGGAGGAAACCGCGGACGGACTTGTGGGACACGTGACGGCAATACCCGAGATAAAGAGCCCCGACAGGGAAGCCGAACTCACCGTAACCACGGAGATGATACAGGAGCGCATCAAGCGCCTCTCCACCATGAGCGAGGACATACCCATGGAGGTGATGGAATTCATCAAGAAGATGCCCACGGGAGTGTTCTTCGTGAACTTCATCTGCACCAACTTCCCCTTCCCCACCGAGAAGAAGGCGCAACTCGTATGCGAGGACACCGACCTGGGACGTGCCACCCTGCTGCTGAAGTTCCTGAACTTCGAGATACAACTGGCCAAGATGCGTCAGGACGTGGAGGCAAAGACACACGCCGACCTGAACCGCCAGCAACGAGAATATTTCGTGAACCAGGAGATACGCAACCTGCAGGCAGAACTGGGCAATACGGACGAGTTCTCCAGCAAGTTCGACGACCTGAACCAACTGCGCATCCAGGCAAGGGAGAAGAAGTGGAGCATAGCCATCGCCGAGACCTTCGACAAGGAACTGACGAAACTCTCGCGCATCAACGCACAGAGCCCCGACTACAACGTGCAACTCAACTACCTCCAGACAATGCTGCAACTGCCCTGGGGAGAGTACACGCAGGACAATCTGGACCTGAAGCGCGCACAACGCTTCCTGGACGAGGACCACTACGGAATGGAGAAGGTGAAGGAACGCATCCTGGAACACCTGGCCGTGCTGAAACTGAAGGCCGACAAGAAGAGCCCCATCATCTGCCTGTACGGCCCTCCCGGAGTGGGCAAGACCAGCCTTTGCAAGAGCATAGCCAATGCCCTGAAGCGCAACTACGTGAGAATATCCCTGGGTGGCATGCACGACGAGAGCGAGATACGCGGACACCGGCGCACCTACATCGGAGCCATGCCCGGACGCATAGTGAAGAGCATCATAAAGGCCGGCAGTTCCAACCCCGTCTTCGTGCTGGACGAGATAGACAAGGTGACACAGGCCACCGTGCACGGAGACCCCTCCAGCGCCCTGCTGGAAGTGCTCGACCCCGAGCAGAACACCGCCTTCCACGACAACTTCCTGGATGTCGACTACGACCTGTCGCGCGTAATGTTCATAGCCACGGCCAACGACATACACACCATACCCCGTCCCCTGCTCGACCGCATGGAACTCATCGAGGTGGGCGGATACATCACCGAGGAGAAGGTGGAGATAGCCAGGCGCCACCTATTCCCCAAGGAAAAGGAAAACAACGGCCTGGACAAGCAGAAAGGGCTGAAGATAAAGAAGGGCGCCATAGAGAAAATCATCGAAAACTATACCCGCGAAAGCGGAGTGCGCTCGCTGGAGAAGCAGATAAACAAGATGCTGCGCAAGGTGGCCCTGGAGTTTGCCAAGGCACAGGGCGGCGATGCCGGCACCGACATCCGTGTGGACAAGAACATAGACGAGAAGGAGGTGGAGCGCCTGCTGGGCAAACCCCTCTTCACACGCGACACCTACCAGGGCAACGGATTTGCCGGTGTGGTGACAGGCCTGGCATGGACAAGCGTGGGAGGCGAAATCCTCTTCATTGAAACCAGCGTGTCCGAAGGCAAGGGAGGAAGGCTCACGCTGACCGGCAACCTGGGCGACGTGATGAAGGAATCGGCCACCATAGCACTGGAGTACATACGTTGCCACACACGCGACCTGGGCATAGACCCTCGCGTGTTCGACAACTACAACCTGCACATCCACGTGCCCGAAGGCGCCGTGCCCAAGGACGGACCTTCTGCCGGCATAACCATGGCCACCAGCATAGCCTCGGCACTGACCCAGCGCAAGGTGCGCAAGGAACTGGCCATGACGGGCGAGATAACCCTGCGAGGCAAGGTTTTGCCCGTGGGAGGCATCCGCGAGAAGATACTGGCCGCCAAGCGTGCCGGCATAAAGCACATAATACTGTGCCAGGACAACAAGAAGGACATTGAGGAGATACCGGCCATATACATCAACGGCCTGGAGTTCCACTATGTGAACACCGTCATGGACGTGCTGGATTATGCCTTGCTGAAGGAAAAGGTGGCCAACCCCATAGAGTTCCGCTTTGAAGAGGCAAAGACCGAAAAGGATTCAACGAAATAAAACGTCCATCACTACCCCACCCCCATAAAAAGAGCACCAAGGAAGAATGACATTCGAACTACAGCATACAGACACACAGAGCAATGCCCGTGCGGGCTTGCTGACCACCGGCCACGGACAGATACAGACCCCCATCTTCATGCCCGTAGGCACCGTGGGTAGCGTGAAGGGACTCACCGTGCGCGACCTGAAGGAGGAAGTGAAGGCACAGATCATCCTGGGCAACACATATCACCTCTATCTGCGCCCAGGCACCGAGATACTGGAAAAGGCCGGAGGCCTGCATAAGTTCAACGGTTGGGACCGTCCCATACTTACCGACTCGGGCGGTTTCCAGGTGTTCTCCCTCACCGGCATACGCAAACTGACGGAGGAAGGATGCACCTTCCGCAGCCATCTGGACGGTTCAAAGCACATGTTCACCCCAGAGCGTGTAATGGACATAGAACGTAGCATCGGAGCAGACATCATAATGGCTCTGGACGAGTGCCCTCCCGGCACAAGCGACTATGCCTATGCGAAGAAAAGTCTGGGACTTACGCACCGGTGGTTGGACCGTTGCTTCAAGCGATTCAACGAGACGGAACCCCTCTACGGCTACAACCAGAGCCTCTTCCCCATAGTGCAGGGATGCACCTACAAGGACCTGCGTCGTGAGAGCGCCGAGTTCGTGGCATCGAAGAATGCCGACGGCAATGCCATAGGAGGACTGGCCGTGGGCGAACCTGCCGAGGTGATGTACGAGATGATAGAGGTGGTGAACGAAATACTGCCCAAGGACAAGCCGCGCTACCTGATGGGAGTGGGCACACCGGCAAACCTGCTTGAAGGCATAGAGCGTGGCATAGACATGTTCGACTGCGTGATGCCGACCAGAAACGGACGCAACGCATGCCTGTTCACCAGCGAGGGTATCATGAACATGCGCAACCGCAAGTGGGCGGACGACTTCACCCCCATAGATCCCAACGGCACGGCATCCGTGGACCTCTTCTACACAAAGGCATACCTGCACCACCTTTTCAAGGCACAGGAACTCCTGGCCCTGGAGATAGCATCCATACATAACCTGGCCTTCTACCTCTGGCTCGTAGGCGAGGCAAGGAAGCACATCATCGCAGGCGACTTCACCACATGGAAGGCCATGATGATAAGGCGAGTAACAAACAGATTGTAAACACAGGGGAGCATGAAACTATTCACCCGACTGGACAAGTACATAATAAAGAAGTTTCTGGGGACATACGTCTTCAGCATCATCCTTATCATCAGCATTGCCGTGGTGTTCGACTTCAACGACAATGTGGACAAGTTCACCACCAACAATGCTCCGTGGGAAGGCATCATCTTCACATATTATGCCAACTTCATCCCCTTCTACTCCAACCTGTTCTCGGCACTGTTCGTCTTCATCTCCGTGATATTCTTCACGGTGAAACTGGCGGACAATAGCGAGATAATAGCCATGCTGGCGGCAGGAGTGAGTTTCCGGAGGCTGATGTGGCCCTACATGTTCAGCGCCGCACTCATTGCCGCACTGAACTTCTACCTGGGCACGGACGTGATACCAAGGGGCAGTGTCGAGCGCCTCGCCTTTGAGAACCAATACAAGAAAAGGATAAAGGTGAAGATGTGGGCGGACAACGTGCACCTGCAGGTGGACAGCGGTGTGGTGGCCTTCATGGAACACTACGACGGAACATCCAACACGGGATACCACTTCTCCCTGGACAAGTTCGAGGACAAGAAACTGGTATCGCACCTCACCGCCACATCCGCCCAGTATGACACCATCTCCGACGTGCGCTTCAAATGGACGCTGAGAAACGTGAACATCCGAGAACTGAGCGGACCTCGCGAGAAAATCACGCACTACAACCAGATAGACAGTATCATAAAACTCGAGCCCCAGGACTTCCTGCTCACCAACAAGATGCAAGAAACCATGACCTCGCCCCAACTGAAGGACTTCATCGACCGCCAACGCATACGAGGCATTGCCGGATTGAGGGACTTCGAGGTGGAGTACCACAAACGCATTGCCGCTCCATTTGCCGCTTTTGTACTCAGTATAATAGGAGCAAGCCTGTCGGCACGCAAGCGCAAGGGAGGCATGGGTACCGCACTGGGCATAGGTCTTGCACTGAGTGCCACATACATCCTTCTTCAGGGCGTATGTGCAACGTTCAGCACGCAGGCAGGCATGCAGCCCTGGCTTGCCGCATGGCTACCTAATATAATATATATACCCATAGCCATATATCTGTACACGAAGGCTCCTAGATAATAACATAAGGACCGCACATCACATACACTCCGACACAACATAATGGACTTCTACGACCTTAACCTCAGCGATCCCGTGCTTGATGCACTGGACGACATGAACTTTCAGGAAACGACCCCCATACAGGAACATGCCATACCGCCCATTCTGGAGGGGCAAGACGTGTTGGGTGTTGCCCAGACGGGAACCGGCAAGACGGCGGCATACCTGCTGCCCGTCCTCTCGGAATTGTCCTACGGCGACTACCCTACCGATGCCATAAATTGCGTTATCATGTCGCCCACACGCGAACTGGCACAACAGATAGACCAGGCCTTGCAGGGATTCTCATACCATCTGCCATACATCAGTTCCGTTGCCGTGTACGGTGGAAACGACGGCATACGCTATGAGCAGGAAAAGCGCAGCATGCAACAGGGAGCAGATATCATCATTGCCACCCCCGGAAGGCTCATCAGCCACCTGTCGCTCGGCAACATAGACCTCTCGCGCGTGTCCTTCTTTATCCTCGACGAGGCCGACCGCATGCTCGACATGGGTTTCTCTGACGACATCCTGCAGATAGCCAAGCACCTGCCCGCCAAGCACCAGACAATAATGTTCTCGGCAACGATGCCGGAGAAGATCCGCCAACTTGCCAAGACATTGCTGAATGACCCGGTGGAAATCCGCCTTGCCGTAAGCCGGCCGGCCGACAAGATTCACCAGATGGCCTACGTATGCTATGAGGCACAGAAGATAGGCATTGTAAAGGAACTCTTCAAGGAAAAGAAACCGGAACGTGTGATCATCTTCACGGGCAGCAAGGTGAAGGCCAAGGACCTGGCCATTTCACTGACCAGAGCCAAGTTCAACTGCCGTGCCATGCATAGCGACCTGTCGCAACAGGAACGCGACGAGGTGATGTATCTGTTCCGTAGCGGACAGACGGACATTCTCGTGGCCACGGACATCGTTGCACGAGGAATAGACATTGACGACATCACGCTGGTCATAAATTTCGACGTCCCCCACGATGCCGAAGACTATGTGCATCGCATTGGTCGTACGGCCAGGGCAGGAGCCGGCGGAAGCGCCATCACGCTGGTATCGGAAAAGGACCAGCCGGAGTTCAAGAAGATAGAGCACTTCCTGAAGAAAGAGGTGGAAAAGATGCCTGTCCCCGAACACCTGGGAGAAACTCCGGAATACAATGGCAAAGCCCAGGGCAAGAAGCCCTCAAGGAGCAGGAACCGCAATAACACAAGGAGAAAGAACGGCACAAAAGGCCAGACAGAAACCAAAACCAATGCCCCCAAAGGCCAGGCAGAACCCCAAAACAATGCCCCAAATGGCCAGGCAGAAACCAAAACCAATGGCGGGGAAAAGGCAAAGGCAAAGCGCAGGAAACCCCGAAACAAGAAGAATCACGACAAGCCGAAAGCACAATCTTCTGAAACTCAAAAGAAAGCATCAGAGTAACCTTTGAATAGTACTTGATACACTCCTGGAAGGACTGAAAATTATTTCAGAAATAACCTTTCAGGAGTTGCTTTTTTAGAGATAAATGTTGTACCTTTGCCGTCGTGAAAGATTTAAGCAGACATATAGAATATCTCCTTTGCGAGCATGACTCGGTGGCAATACCAGGCATCGGAACCTTCATCACTGAAGACCTCCCCGCACGGTATTACATGGAGGAGAACACCTATCTCCCGCCCGTTAAGAGCGTGCGCCTGGATATCGGGCAGAAGCAGGACGACGGCAAGTTGGAGAACTGCTTGATTCAATTGCATCGTGTCACACGCAATGTTGCCCAGAAGTGGATAACGGATTATACCAACGACATCAACCAGGCTCTCGCAGAGGCCGGCTTCATGGATCTTGGCACAATGGGCAGATTGGTGTATGCAGACAATGTGGTTTCCTTCGAAGCCTGCGAGGCCGGTGTCAATTCACCCGAATGGTATGGCCTTGACTCTTTCCAGATGCCCAAGTTGCCTGCCTATGCGCACAAGCACAATGGATACAAGGATCCCACACACTTCACCATAAGGCTTCGCCGTAGCACGGTACACCGTGTCATGACCGCGGCGGCAATGATCATCGTTGCCCTTACGGTCATCGTCCCCAACTATGGTGCCTTCAGTCTCAACGGCAAATGGCAATCGCACTTTGCATCGGCAGAGAGTCTTATGACATTGTTCACCGCAAATCCCAAACCCATTGCCGAACAGACTTTGCAGATAGCCGAGACCAAACCTGTTGCCATCGCCCCGGAAGAGGATATCCAGGATAATGCCGTTTCAGCAGAAGTAAGTCAGGATTCCACAATGCTTTCCGCAAGCACCGCAGAACCTGTGGAACAGGTGCAGGAAAATAACGTTGAGGTACCTGCCCTGCAGACCTCCACCGTACAGGAACCTGTCACACATGAACCCGTCATGCAGGAAAAGGTTGTGGAGGAAAAGGTTGTGGAGGAAGCCGTTGCCGAATCCTCACCCGAAGTGAAGGGCTATTGTGTTGTCATGGCAAGCGCCATTACCCACAAGGGTGCCGAGCATCTTATCAGCAAACTCAACAAGGAGGGTTTCTTGAATGCCGTGAAGTATGACGACAATGGCATGCTCCGCGTTGTGCTTGTCGGATACGATAGCGAAGAGGCTGCACGTGCCGATATGGCCGTTGTACGCGCTACGGACAAGTTGTACTCCGGTTCTTGGCTGAAGCAATTCTAATATCATTTTCTCTCCTCCATAATTTTATCTATCACAACATGAAGCGTGTACGTTGTCCCAAATGTGACAGTTACATTACTTTTGACGAAACGAAGTACCAGGCAGGACAGCAACTGGTATTCCAATGCCCGGAGTGCTCCAAGCAATTCGGCATACGCATGGGCACGAGCAAGGTACACGATACACGCAAGAACGAGGTTTTGGATGAGGAGGCCAACAAGGACCAGTGTGGTAGCATCGTGGTGGTGGAAAATGTGTTCCACTACAAGCAGGTCCTTCCTCTCAGCATGGGCGACAATGTGCTTGGCAGATATGTAAAGGGCACGAACATAAACTTGCCCATAGAAACGGTGGACCCCAGCGTGGATACCAAGCATTGCATCATCCGCGTGCAACGCAACAAGCGTGGGGAATTGCAATACATCCTCTGGGATGCCCCTTCCAACACCGGCACTTTCTATATGAATGACATCCTGGGCGACAACGAGAAGGTGTCGCTTTCCGATGGCGACATCATCACCATAGGTGCCACCACGCTCATTCTTCGCACAGCAAAGGATGACGAGGCTCTTTTATAATATCAAGATTATCTTTACTACTGAAAGATATAGGGTATACTTATGATTCTCTAAAACTCCTCCTTGCCACCTGTATCAGGGAACAAGTGAGTAACAACATTGCTATGTGGAGTTATGGATATATCCTATTTCCAAATATTTTGCTTCCTATGCGTACGGTGTTACTGCCTTCCTCTATTGCAATGCGGTAATCATCGCTCATTCCCCAAGAGCGGAACTGCATACTTTCGCCCAACTCGGGGAATTCCCTGCAACATTGTTGGAAGAAGTCGTTTGCCGTGCTGAAGTCCCGTCTTATGCGTTGCTCGTCGTCGGTGTTGGTGGCCATGCACATGATGCCTGAGATGACCACCCCCTGGAGGCTGCGGAACTCTCCGCTCCGCAGATATTCCATACACTCCTCGGGGGTGAAACCGAACTTGGTCTCCTCTTCGGCAACGTGGAGTTGCAGGAGGCAGCGTATCTGTCTGCCGTTGCGCAATGCCTGTTTGTTTATCTCGTTAAGCAGGCGCGGGCTGTCCACGGCATGAATCAGGCTTATGTAGGGGGCGATGTACTTTACCTTATTTGTCTGCAGGTGCCCTATGAAGTGCCATTCTATGTCGTCGGGCAGTATGGCGTGTTTCTGCTGGAGTTCCTGGACATGACTTTCCCCGAATATCCTTTGGCCGGCATCGTAGGCTTCCTGTATCATTTCCGCAGGATGGTACTTGCTCACGGCACAAAGCCTGACACCTTCCGGCAGACTGCCTATAACCTCCTTTATGCGTTCGGCAACCATTACTCTTCTACTTTATGACGGAAAACGTCAATGAGCGGTGTTTCCGTTACACTGATAATCTTGTAGTCCCCCAGTGTGCCCTGCATGCCCTTTTCCAGGGTCTCTATGGCATTCTTCAGGTCGGTGGCCTGTACCAGGTCTGTCTGTGTGATGACCTTCTCCTTCTCGCTCTTTTCATCGAAGGAGATGAAGCCCACCTTCACTCGATACCAGCGGTCGGCATTCAGGTCTTCGTTCTCGAAGAGTTCTGCTATGCGAGCACGCTTGATGTCGCTTACCACGAACTCTCCGCTCATAAAGGGTTCCATCTCCTTGGTTATGGTTTCCTCTGCTTCCGTGAAACTGAGGGCGTCCACCAGATATGCTTCCTTTGTTGACTTGATAAGACCGTTTTCCTGTGTCTTGTCGTATTGTACTTTACATTCAAACCATTCCATAGTAGTGTATATATTATATAAATAAGGTGTATTTGTGTTCTTGAGTTTTGTGGTGCCGGTGCCGAGACGGCCTTACCGGCGGACCCCTCCCCAACCCTCCCCTGTATGGGAGGGAGTAGTTACATCATACAAGTTGCACCCTAACTTAGAGGGACAGTTGGCTGCGCGATGTTGTTTTTGTCGTGCTATTAGTTTTACGTTTTCCGTTTTAACCTTTCCGTTTTCTCTGTCCCCTTGAGACAGGGGGACGAGGAGCGGAGCGACGGAGGGGGTATGATGTAACTTCGTTTTCCGCTTGCTTTTGTTCTTCGGACACGGCATGCCGTGTCCCTACTGTTGGGGGTTCTGATTTACGTTTTCCGTTTTCACTTCGTTTTCTTTCGAAGAAGAAGGATTTCTGCCGTTTCTTCTCCTCCGGGTCGTGTTCGCAGAAGACCTGCTCCATGGTGTAGGGATGATAGCCTGTGGCGAATATTGTGGTTGCCACGGTGAGCGGCGTGGGGGTGAAGTCCTGCACCTGGTCGGTCTCCAGTCCCAGGCTCCTCGTCTCCCTCGACAGGTTTTCCATGTCGCGGATGGTGCATCCCGGGTGTGAAGAGATGAAGTAGGGTATTATCTGCTGCTTCAGTCCCGCCTCTCTGTTTGTCCTGTCAAAGATGCTCTTGAACTGGTGGAACAGGGCAAAGGAGGGCTTGCGCATTATGTCCAGCACATGGTCCTCAGTGTGCTCGGGAGCCACCTTCAGTCTGCCCGACACATGGCGGGTAATCAGTTCGCGGGTGTACTCGCGTGCCGCCCGGTTCAGGTTCTCGTCCTTCCAGTTGTGCAGAAGCATGTCATACCTTACACCGCTGCCTATGTAACTACGCTTTATGCCTGGCATGGCATCCACGGCACGGTAGATGTCCAGGAGCGGACGGTGGTCGCCGTTCAGGTTGGGGCATATCTGCGGATGTATGCACGAGGGTCGGCAGCACTTCTGGCAGGCCTTCAGGTTCTTGCCCTGCATCATGTACATGTTTGCGCTGGGTCCTCCCAGGTCGCTCAGGTTTCCGCGGAAGTCCGGCATCTTCGTTATCTTCTCCACCTCGCGCAGGATGCTCTCTTTGGAGCGGCTCATGATGAACTTGCCCTGGTGCGCCGATATGGTACAGAAGGCACATCCTCCGAAGCACCCCCTGTGCATGTTCACAGAGAACTTTATCATGTCGTATGCCGGTATGCGCTTCCTCTTGTATTTGGGGTGCGGCATCCGTGTATAGGGCAGGTCGAAACTATGGTCCAGTTCCTCCGTGCCCAGAGGTGGGTAGGGCGGGTTCACCACAACGTATTTGCCTCGTGTCTTCTGTATCAGGCGTGAGGCGTCCATCTTGTTGCTTTCCTCCTCCACGTGGCGGAAGTTCTCGGCATGGAATCTGGGGTTCTTCAGACATTCTTCGTAGGAATGCAGGACAATGTCTCCCGGCTCTGCGCTTACCTTGTCGGCCAGGACAACGGTTTGCGGCAACGGCTCGCCTTCTATCACAGCACGGCGGAAAGCCAGGCGTGTAATCAGGGTTTCGCCCGTCAGGCAGTCATACTCAAGACTCTCGTCGTACGTCTCCATGAAGGCTTCCAGACGGTTCACCAGTTCCAGGTTCACCTTGTCGCCCATGCCGTAGGTAATCATGTCGGCACCCGAGTCAACAAGTATCGACGGACGTATGCGTTCCTGCCAATAGTCGTAGTGCGCCACACGCCTAAGCGAAGCCTCTATTCCCCCGAGCACCACGGGCACGTCGGGGTACAGTTGTCTCAGGCATTGCGTGTAGACTATGGTAGGGTACTCGGGCCGCATGTCGTGCCTTCCGTCCGGCGAGTAAGCGTCCTCGCTCCTCAGGCGGCGTGCTGCCGTGTACTTGTTCACCATGGAGTCCATGCACCCGGGACTGATGCCGAAGAACAGGCGCGGACGTCCCAGGCGCTTGAAGTCGCGCAGGTCGCCGTGCCAGTCGGGTTGCGGCACTATGCACACGCGCAGGCCTGCCGCCTCCAGCAGTCTGCCCACCACGGCCACGCCAAACGAGGGGTGGTCCACATAGGCATCGCCCGAGAACAGTATCACGTCGGCGCGGTCCCATCCGCGGAGGTCCATCTCCTTGCGTGTTGTGGGCAACCAGTCACTCAGTTGGTACATTTGCGGCTATCTTATCCTTTTGCCAATCCAGGTACAGAAGAATCAGTTGGTGCAGGGCCAGAGCCTTCATGTTCTCGTGGAAGACAACGTCCTTGGCCAGGTTGATTAGTTCCGGATCACCGCAGGTACGTTCCAATAGAGCGCGTACGTTCAGTTGCAATTTCTCCAGTATAACTTCATCAACGATGCCATTGCTGTCCAACAGGTTGGCAAATAGCGAGAATTTGTCTATAGTTTCCAGATGCGCGTCGGAGATGAGCATGTTTCGGCTCCCCTTCATGTTGCATATTATTCTGTACATGGTTCGTATAGTATCTGTTTCAAGTAAGCATGCAATAAGCGTCTAATTGTAGTGAACATTTGACTAAGCATAACTATCTATAAATTTGACAATTATACTGATCATATCATCCTTATAGTACTCAAGTACAAAGAATTATCATCAATTACCGCTATTCTTATCGTGGACAAAGTTACTGAATTATTCTTTACTGCAGATGAATTCTGCATTTTTTTTGATAAGATGACTACAAAATACCTGCGGAATGACGTATCATTCATTGCTATTATAATCTCCCACAGACGAGAAAGCAAGTTTACGTAAAGTCTATTCACGATTCGGCGTATCGGATACAGAAAAAAATAAAATCATCCGCGCCATCTTTATCCCACATGTCCATAACGTCTGGCACAAATAAAGCAAACTTATAATCCTCGTGAAGAAGCACCTTTATCATCGGTAATGATAAAATTTACCATCGGTAATCGTTCGACAAACGAACAGTAATGATTCTATAACGTCGCCACAAAGACGAAATTGTCACTTAACAATCTCAGTTGTTTCTTGCCGTTTTACCATGCATAGACGAAATAATCAAATAGGTATGTTGAAGGTAATTTTATTTTTCTTGCACAAATGCTTGTGTAATGTGCAGAAAAAACGTATCTTTGCACGCGGAATTAAGAACAATAACATTAAACGACCATGCATTTACCTGAAAGTTTCAATGAGGCATTAGCCCAGAGCGTGAAGACCAACTGGAATCGCAACTCAATGAGCGATTATGGTGACATAACCTTTCAGTACAAGGATGTTGCCCGTATAATCGAGAAACTGCATATCATCTTTGAGAAAGTAGGCATCCAGAAGGGAGATAAGATTGCCCTTTGCGGACGAAACCAGTCACGCTGGGGTATCGCCTTTCTTGCCACGATGACGTACGGTGCCGTAGCCGTGCCCATTCTGCACGACTTCCACCCCGAGCAGGTACATCAGATAACAAACCACTCGGAGGCCCGCCTGTTGTTTGTGGGAGACCAGGTCTGGAAGAAACTCACCCCCGAGGAGATGCCCAACCTTATAGGTGTCCTCTGCAACCAAGACTACCAGGTTGTTTTCTCACGCGACAAGAAACTTGACGAAACGCGCGACAACATCAACAAACTCTTCGGCGAGAAGTACCCCGACAGTTTCCGCCCCGAGCACGTCTCATATCACATAGACGAGCGCGAGGAACTGGCACTCATCAACTATACTTCAGGTACGACAAGCAACTCCAAGGGCGTAATGATTCCCTATCGCGCCATTTGGAGCAACACGGAGTTCGGTTACGAGAAGTTGGGCGATGAACTGCGTCCCGGCGACCAGGTCCTCTCCATGCTGCCCATGGCACACATGTATGGCATGGCATTTGAGTTCATCTACGAATTCACCCGTGGCGTGCACATCAACTTCCTCACCAAGATGCCCACACCGGCTATCCTGCTGAAGGCCCTGGCCGACATCAAGCCACGCATCATCATCTGCGTCCCCCTTATTCTGGAGAAGATTGTCCGCAAGGCAGTCCTTCCCAAGATCAAGGACCCGAAGATCCGACTGCTGATGAATATCCCCATCGTGGGCGACCAGATAAAGAAGCGCATCTGCGTGGGCATGCAGGAGGCATTGGGCGGCAATTTCTATGAGGCCATCATCGGCGGCGCCGCCATCAACGCAGAGATAGAGGGACTCCTGAAGGACATAGGTTTCAACTATACCGTAGGCTACGGTGCCACTGAGTGTGCCCCCATCCTTTCCTACGAAGACTGGAAGGAGTTCAAGAAGGGCTCATGCGGTAAGGCCGCACCCCGAATGACTCTGAAGATTGACAGTCCCGACCCACAGAACATCCCCGGCGAAATCCTGGCCAAGGGCGACAACGTGATGCTCGGTTACTACAAGAACGAGGAGGCAACCGCCGAGACCCTGATAGACGGCTGGTACCACACCGGCGACCTCGGTATCATTGACGCCGAAGGCAACGTCTTCATCAAGGGACGCAGCAAGAACATGCTTCTCGGTGCAAGCGGACAGAACATCTACCCCGAGGAGATTGAGGACAAACTCAACAGCCTGCCCATGGTACAGGAATGTGTGGTTATACAGAAGGGCGAGAAACTCTATGCCCTCGTATATCCCGACATGGAACAGGCCAAGGCACTCAATCTCGGCGAGGAGGAACTGAAGAGCGTCATGGAGCAGAACCGTAAGGACCTCAACGTGCAGATACCTGCATACGAGCAGATTTGCGGCATACGCATCATGGAGCAGGAGTTCGAGAAGACTCCCAAGCGTTCCATCAAGCGCTTCCTGTACAAGGACGCTGAGGTGTAAACAAAACACATAGCATCAGGCAAGACAAATGACTATATATCCTTCGTTTAACAAGAACATAGAGGAAAGCATCCGAAAACATTGGAGCCTTCCCTCTATGTCCGACTACGGCAGGCAGACTTTCCAATACAGCGACATTGCAGAGGAAATAGCCAAACTGCACATCCTCTTTGCCAACACCGGCATCAGGAAGGGTGACAAGATAGCCATCTGCAGCCGCAACATGAGCCGTTGGGGAGTAGCGTTTCTGGCCACCCTCACCTATGGTGCCGTAGCAGTTCCCATACTGCACGAGTTCCACCCCGAGCAGGTACACCATATCGTAAACCATAGCGAATCACGCATCCTCTTCGTCGGCGACCTCGTATGGAAGAAACTCGACGCCAAGGAGATGCCTGACCTTGAAGGCATTGTGCAGTTGAACGACTGGACATTGCTTTCCGCCAAGAACAAGAAACTGAAGGATACCGTAGAGAATCTCAACAGATGCTTTGGCGAGAAGTATCCCGCCAGTTTCGGCCAGAAGGACCTTGCCTACCATGCCGACGAACCGGAGGAACTGGCAATAATAAACTACACCTCCGGCACGACTTCCAACTCCAAGGGCGTGATGATTCCATACCGCGCCATCGTGGGCAACATGATGTGCGCAGGCGAACTCATCGGCAACAACGCAAAGGCTGGCGACACTCTCCTGTCCATGTTGCCCCTGGCACACACACTGGGAATGTCGTTTGAATTCCTCTTTGAATTCGTCTGGGGCATACACGTACACTTCCTCACAAGCAAACTGACTCCGAGCATCCTGCTCAAGGCATTGGCCGACATACGTCCCATAGCCCTCGTGTGCGTACCTCTTATTATAGAGAAGGTTGTGCGCAAGGCCGTAATGCAGAAAATCAGCGACCCGAAGATAAAACTGCTTCTGAAGACCCCTATAATCGGACGCAAGATAAAGGACAAGATATGCCAGGGCATACGCAATGCCTTCGGTGGCAACTTCTACGAGGTGGTTATCGGAGGTGCGGCAATGAACCAGGAGGTGGAAGCGCTCTTGCACGACATCGGCTTTAACTTCACCGTCGGGTATGGTGCCACGGAATGTGCACCACTCATATCATGCGAAGACTGGAAGGACTTTGTCTTGGGCAGTTGCGGCAAGACGGTAAAGCGGATGGAAGTGAAGATAGACAGCCGCAACCCATACGAAATCCCAGGCGAGATCCTTGTAAGGGGACAGAACGTGATGCTCGGTTACTACAAGAATCCCGAGGCTACGGCCGAGACGCTCCGCAACGGATGGTATCACACCGGAGACCTGGGTATCATAGACCGCCATGGCAACATCTTCATTAAGGGCAGGATAAAGAACATGCTTCTTTCCGGCAACGGACAGAACATCTACCCCGAGGAGATTGAGGACAAACTCAACAACCTGCCCTTTGTTCAGGAATGTGTCGTTGTCCAACGCGAAGGCAAACTTTACGGACTTGTATATCCCGACCCGGAACTTGTCAAGAAACAGGATATCTCCCGTAAGGAACTGGCCGACAAGATGGAGGAGAACAGAAAGTTCCTCAACACACAATTACCGGCATACGAACAACTTGCCGGCATAATACTGCGAGATGAAGAATTTGAGAAGACGCCCAAACGCTCAATCAAACGATTCCTGTACTCGTAGCACCGATTAACGGAATTACAACACCCTGCCGATGAGTATAATCTCGCCGGCAGGGTAAAGTGGGTAAATAGGCCCCTGCCAAAAGAAGACGAAAAAAGCAGAACAGCACATACACTTATTTAATGAAAAGAATACGCAACTTTTGCATCATAGCACACATCGACCACGGCAAGAGCACCCTGGCCGACAGACTTCTGGAAATAACCGAAACCATCAAGGCCACACACGGGCAGATGCTGGACGACATGGACCTGGAACAGGAGCGTGGCATCACCATCAAGAGCCATGCCATACAGATGGAATACGACTACAGGCGCGATGCCGGTGTCAGTCCCCTGCCTGTCAGCGATGATATCGAAGACGGACGCTATATACTGAACCTCATCGACACTCCGGGACACGTGGACTTCAGTTACGAGGTTTCGCGTTCCATAGCGGCATGCGAAGGTGCCTTGCTTGTAGTGGACGCCACGCAGGGTGTTCAGGCCCAGACCATCAGCAACCTCTACATGGCCATCGAGCAGGACCTGGAAATCATCCCCGTCATCAACAAGTGCGACATGCCCAATGCCATGCCCGATGAGGTGGAGGACGAAATCATAGAACTTATCGGATGCAAGCGCGAAGAGATACTTCGTGCCAGCGGCAAGACAGGTGAGGGCGTACCCGAAATCCTCCGCGCCGTGGTGGAGCGTGTCCCCCACCCCGAAGGCGATGAGGACGCACCCTTGCAGGCGCTCATCTTCGACAGCGTCTTCAACTCCTTCCGCGGTATCATCGCATACTTCAAGATAGTGAACGGAAGCATAAAGACCGGGGATGCCGTAAAGTTCATGAACACCGACCGCGAATACAAGGCTGATGAAATAGGCGTGCTGAAGATGGACATGGCACCACGCACGGAACTGCATTGCGGCGACGTAGGCTATATTGTTTCAGGCATCAAGACCGCCACCGAAGTAAAAGTTGGCGATACAATCACCAAGGTCGTGACACCTGCCAAGGAGGCCATTGCCGGTTTTGAGGAAGTGAAGCCCATGGTGTTCGCAGGCCTGTACCCGATAGAGACGGAAGACTTCGAGAACCTGCGTGCATCCTTGGAGAAACTCCAACTCAACGACGCCTCGCTTACCTTCACCCCGGAGAGTTCCGTTGCACTGGGATTCGGATTCCGTTGCGGTTTCCTCGGCCTGCTTCACATGGAGATAGTACAGGAACGTCTGGACCGCGAGTTCAACATGGACGTCATCACCACCGTTCCTAACGTAAGTTATCAGGTTTACGACAAGCACGGCGAAGTGCGCGAGGTTCACAATCCCGCCGGCATGCCAGAAAGCACACTGATAGAACGCATTGAGGAACCATATATCCATGCCACGGTGATCACACGCACGGACTACATCGGCAACATCATGACACTCTGCCTGGGCAAGCGTGGCGAGTTGCTGAAGCAGGACTACATCTCCGGCAACCGTGTGGAACTTCAATATGCCATGCCTCTTGGTGAGATAGTGATTGACTTCTACGACAAACTGAAGTCCATATCCAAGGGTTATGCTTCCTTCGACTACCACCAGTCTGGCTTCCGCCCCTCCAAACTTGTGAAACTGGACATCCTCCTCAATGGCGAACCCGTGGATGCCCTCAGCACACTGACACACTTTGACAATGCCGAGACTTTCGGCCGTCGTATGTGCGAGAAACTGAAGGAACTGCTTCCTCGCCAGCAATACGACATTGCCATACAGGCAGCCATAGGTGCCAAGATCATTGCTCGTGAAACCGTCAAGCAGTTGCGCAAGGACGTATTGGCAAAGTGTTATGGCGGTGACGTGAGCCGTAAGCGCAAACTTCTCGAGAAGCAGAAGAAGGGCAAGAAGCGCATGAAGCAGATAGGCAATGTCCAGGTTCCGCAGAAAGCATTCCTGGCCGTGCTGAAATTAGACTAAAGAAAAATATAAAGGTGGGGCAGGACAGATACACTGCCCCACACATACCATCCAATAAAGCAAAAACACAAACACCATGGATCACAGAAGAGACGTTGCAAGAGAGATTGCACGCAGATACTGCCGTCTGGAGCCTCACAGCATAGAGGTATTGGCAGATTTACTAATCCCGATGAAGTTCCTAAGGGGTGAGATTGTACTGCGCGAAGGCGAGGAATGTACATGCATGTACTATGTGGAACGAGGCATGGTACGCCAGTACTACTACAAGAACGGCAAGGACGTAACCGAACATTTCTCGTTCGAAGGCCGCATAGTCATGTGCATAGAGTCGTTGCTGAAGCACGTCCCCAGCCAGATTATCATCGAGGCCTTGGAAACAACCCATCTCTATGCCCTGCCACGCAAGAAACTGCTGGAAGTCATAGACACATGCCCCGAACTGGGCATTCTGTACCGCAAGATTACGGAACATGCGCTTATCAGTTCCCAGCATCATGCCGACTCCCAACGCTTTGAGAATGCACAGGAGCGCTACGAAAGGCTTCTGCGCGAGAAACCGGAAATCATCCTCCGTGCCCCCATGATATATGTTGCATCCTTTCTGCAGATGACCCCCGAGACACTGTCACGCGTACGCGCCCAGCACGAAAAGAGCACAAAATAGAACAGAGCCGCCCTATGGCAGGCAAACATACTACATTCATGAAAAGAGTTTCCTTTGAAAGCGATTACAACAACGGGACCCTGCCCGAAATACTTTCACGCCTGATAGCGGAAAACGACAACAAGACCTCCGGCTATGGTTCCGACCCATACACGGCAAGTGCCAAGGAGAAGATACGACAGGCCATAGGTTGCCCCGATGCCGACATCTTCTTCCTGATAGGCGGAACGCAGACAAACCAGACCGTCATCGATGCCCTCCTGCTGGGATGCGAAGGTGTCATTGCCGCAGAATCGGCACATATCAACGTGCACGAATCGGGTGCCA
Organism: Bacteroidaceae bacterium; assembly: GCA_017503065.1. Next base: position 19,968 of record JAFVTT010000033.1, read on the forward strand.
TTGAGGCCTACGGACATAAGGTTCTGGTAATTCCCTCCGAAGGAAGCAAACTCACAGCACAAGGTATAGACCGGTACATGTCTGCCTTTCTGGCCGACGAGACATATCCCCACATGGTATTGCCACGCATGGTCTACATCACCATGCCTACTGAACTGGGCATGCTCTATACCAAGCAGGAAATAGAGGACATACAGGAAGTGTGCAGACGCTACGACCTGCTGCTGTATGCCGACGGTGCACGTCTGGGATACGGTCTTACCTCCTCCCAGTCCGACATAACCCTGCCCTGGCTGGCACAACATGTGGACGCCTTCTATATCGGTGGCACCAAGGTGGGTGCCATGTTCGGCGAAGCGGTAGTCTTCAGCAACATCAAGGCACCAAGAGCCTTCTTCACCACCGTCAAGCGCCATGGTGCCCTCCTGGC
>JAFVTT010000034.1 GCA_017503065.1 Bacteroidaceae bacterium
ACTGGAACCAGAGAACCCCGACTTCTACATCTCCCGCGCCCTGCTCTACAAGGACTTCCACAAGAAATCCCTCGCCACTGCCGACTTCCGCAAAGCCGTGGACCTGGGCGCCTCCGCCCAAGAGTGCGCCTCCATGATGTTAGAGGCGGAGTAGAGGACAGATTACAGATGACAGATGACAACATTAACCTGTAGGGACACGGCATGCCATCTGTAATCTGTCCTCTGCCCTCTGCCTTCTGCCTTCTCATCTGTACTCTGTCCTCTGTCCTCTGCCCTCTGTCCTCTGACACGCTCATAATCACATTATTTACAAATAAGAAAGAATAATTTGTGCTTTCTCTTTGTGTTTGCGTAACTTTTTATAACTTTGCGCCGCAGATTGTAGGGTAAAAAGACTAATAACATGCTGACAAACATCCAAAACACCATGAAAATAACCGCCAACTTCCTTGGTGGTTTGGATTATTTTGTTAGCAAGCATATAATAATAGGTACGCGCGAGGAAGATTCTCGTGCCTATCCTTATCATAGCCTCTCGGTTTGGAAAGAGTGACAGCTCTTTCCAAACCGAGAGGCTTGTCATGTTATAGAATATAAACTTTAACCAATAACTAATCTATTAACAATTTAACTTAATCTATTATGAGAAAAATCACTTCTCTTTTAATTTTGCTCTGCGTGTTCGTGGGAACGGCATGGGCACAAACAAACTATGATGGTATTTATACCCTTCAGGTGGATGTAAATCAGCAACGTGGTTATGTCGTAGCAGGCGAAGGATATCTTGAATATCCAGTTATGAGTGATATTACTCTTAATCCCTACCAAGGTAACAGCGTCAACGCAATTGAAAATGGCAAGAATTGGTATATAACTGCTTTTGGGAGCGGATACGCTTTCTATAATGTTGCCGTTAATAAGTTCCTTGTGGGTACTGGTAGTGAGATTAACTTTGGGAACGAACCTTATCAGTGGAATATATCTGCCAATGGTAACTACTTAAATATTCAAGATGCCACCCATACTGCAAAGTATTTGTCTGGTGGTTGTTCACGTACGGCAGAAGACCGCCCTGTAGCATATGATACCAATAATGATGATGGTGGTGCAAAGTACACAATTACTGAAGTTGAAAATGGTAAAGCAGATTTTGCTGATGCTATAGCGGCAGCAAATGCTATTTTGGCAAATTATGCAACAGTAACAGTAAAGTATGTATTTACTTATAATGGAGTAGAGAAATTAGATGCTCAGGAAACAGTATGTATAATAGGTGAGTCATATCCTGAGATTACTGCATCTTTACCCTTTGGCGTTTCTGCTTCTATACCGGGGGGATCAGTAACCAGCGACGGTGCTGTTGACGGTGTTAAGACTGTTGAAATCGCTCTTAGCGTAAATCTTCCCTTCGTTCCTGCTACTGACAATACTTCCATTGAGCACTGGTATTATCTCTCAATTAATGGAAATAAACTAATTGACTATGTAGAAGGTCAGGATGCTATTGATTTGAATGTGACCAGTGTTCCGTCTACCGTTGATGGTCGTGACGCATGTACTTGGGCATTTGTTGGTAACCCATTCGATGGCTATAAGTTGTACAACAAGAAGGCTGGTTCAACTATGATTCTTTCTTCAAGTACTAATATAGATGGTAATGGTGCAACGACTTTTCCAATCTTGATAGAAGAAACAGCAGTACCTGATGGGAACAATACACTTTGGTTCGCCACCGCGAGTACGCATCAGACAAATGGTTTCTTCTTGGCTCAGAAAGGTTATGATTCCAATAAGATGAACGTCCGTGATAATAAACTTGCTTATTGGACTGGAGGTGCAGACAATGGTTCAACCTTCACCGTTTCAGAGCGTGATTTAACCGGTGTTACAGAACTTCAGGCATTGATTGATCAGGTAAATGCTGCTAAGGTAAATTATGTTGCAGGCACTACAGTAGGTTACCTTACCCAGGCAAGTTTGGATGCGGTTGCACAAGCAGTAACAGATGCAGAAGCTTACCTTGCTAGTGGTTCTGTAACAGCAGAAATGTGTGCAGACCACCAGAGTGCTATCAGTGATGCCATTGCTGCTCTTGAAACCATACAGCCAGAGGAAGGCAAGTTCTATAATATAGTAAGTTCTTGTACGGATGACCATCGTGCAGGTCAGCAGGTTTATGTGAACAATTCTGGAGCTATGCATTTTGCAAATGCAGGGCATGCTTTGGCTTCATCTATGGGACATGTATTCCAGTTTGTTCCTGGTGCTGATGGTAAGTTTAAGATTTACAATGTAGAGCGTGGCGTTTATATGCAGTCTGTTGGTACTGCTACAGAGACAAATGTCAATAATGCCAAGTTGGTTACCATTACCAATATGGGTAAAGACAATATAGTTTCCATTAAGCCTGACGGACAGAATCAGATGCATGCTCAGGATGCACAATCTAAGATAGTTGGATGGAATAATAATTCTTATACTAACGGTTCTGCATGGAAGATAGTTGAGGTTGCCGATATTAATGATGTTTCTCACCCCGTAACAATCACTGATGCAGAGTGGGCTACTTTGGTTCTCGGTTGCAATACCACTATCCCCGCTGGCGTTACGGCTTATGCAGTATCTGCTGTAGGTGACGACTATGCAAATCTTGCTGAGGTAACTGGTACTATTCCTGCCAACGAGGCTGTGTTGCTGAATGCCGAGGCCGGAACTTATGAGTTCAAGTACGCTGCAGAGTCAACTCCTGTTGAAAACGAGTTGGTTGGTACAGTATTCGATACCAACGTGGAAGCCAATGCTTATGTTCTCTCTGCACAGGGCGAACCAGCAGTCGTAGGTTTCTATAAGGCTACTTTGAATCTGGAGGAGAACACCAAGTTCAAGAACAATGCTTTCAAGGCATACCTGCCTGCCACAGCAGGTGGTGAGGCCCGCTTCCTCGTATTCAACTTCGGTGATGACAATGCAACCGCTATAGAGAACATCCAGGGTGCAGAGAACGCAACCAATGCAGTTGTCTATGACTTGGCTGGTCGTCGCGTACAGAACGCACAGAAGGGCATCTTCATCGTGAACGGCAAGAAGGTTGTGAAGTAAGGCAATGTTAGCAAAGTTAAGGCTATTAAGTAATAGTTTAATATAGTTTTAGTTTTAGTTTATAGTGGGGCTTCGGCTCCCTGTCCAACCCCTGCTCCTTTGCCGTGAGGTACGGGACGGGGAGGATGGGCTAAATAAAGTAAAACCATAAGAAAAAGAAAGATTATGAAAAAGACATATATCACTCCCTCAGTGGAGACAATAAAGGTAAGTGCCGTGAACATGCTGGCTGCAAGTCTGCAGGTATTCAGCGATGATGCAGATGCAGTAAATACTTCTGAGTCAGGTGTCCAGCTCGGCCGTGAGGACAATGGTCCTTCTGCTCCCGGCATTTGGGACAGCGAATGGTAAGCAATAGACTGGCACCGTAGGGACGCTGCGTGCAGCGTCCGCACCGTCTCTCGTATAATATTCAGAGCTTGGGGCAAAGAGGATTTTCATCCCCTTTGCCCCAAGCTCTTTCTTTATCTCCCCTTTCTGAGACAACGTTATGACGGTTACCTCTCCTGTCCCAATTAACAAAATTAAATATAGAATACTTGCAGGTTTGTCTTAAAGTTCATATATTTGCATTGCTATTTAATGTGGGTTTATTATGAGAGTAGTATTTGATAGCATATTATATTTCTTTGGTGTAGGTTCCAATCCATTGTCTTTTGATGTAAAGGACGATACGGAGTCTATGCGTTCTGATTGGGAAAAAGTTGGTTCAGATATACGTAAGGCCATAACACTTTATGAAGCAGAAATCAGATAAAATAGAAGCGCGTATAACTACCGTTCAACAATATTCCGGTCCGTTGCCGCATCCAAATGATTTAATAAGATATAATGATGCAGTACCAAATGCAGCGGAAAGGATTATTGCCATGGCAGAAAGTGAAATGCAACATAGGCATAAGCAGGAAGAAGTATTGTTGAGGAACCGTGTTCGTGTTACATATTTATCAATATTTTTTTCTTTTGTCAGTGTATTGTGCTTGTCCGGATTAGTGGGTTTCGCATTATATATAGGTGCATCAGGTGCTGCTATAGGTGTAGCTATAGGTGCTATAGCTTCTGTTGCGGGGATTTTTATGTATGCTAAAACTAACCAGGCAAAGAAGGGTGAATAATAAAGACTAAACGAACATCAAATAGTTGATTTCATACAAAGCGCCGTGGAACAAAGATGTGTTTCATGGCGCTTGTTGTGAAGAGCCTGCATATCAGATGGTACAAAAAAAAGAAGGTTGTCATCACGACAACCAATCTTTCGTTAACCTTAAATCTAATACCATGAAAAACACGATGCAAAGGTACGGCTTTTTCCGAGACCTGCAATAGTAAGGGCGAACTTTTTGCCCGTACTCCGTGTTTTATTGATTTATGTCAATTTGTTTTAGGAATACCCGATGCAAATGGGACTTTAGCTTGTTTCACGCATAGATTGGCATGATATGATATATATATATATGGAACTCTGCGTTCTTTGCGCTCTCTGTGTGGAATAGGGAAAGAATCTGTGCTTTTTTTCACGCAGAGGCCGCAGATTACGCGGAGATTTTCGGTGCTGTTTGCGCTGTCGCTGGATTAGTCGCAAGCTTTGCTACGACAGAGGCCGCAGAGGCAGGCATGACAGGTTCTATGCTTTTTTCACGCAGAGGTCGCACATTACGTGGAGATATTCGGTACTGTCTTTGTTGTTGCGGTACTTGGCTATGTTCTGCGTTCTTTGCGCTCTCTGCGTGGAATAGGGAACGAATCTGTGCTTTTTTCACGCAGAGGTCGCAGATTACACGGAGATATTCGGTAATGTCTTTGTTATTGCGTTACTTGGCAATGTTCTGCGTTCTTCGTCGTAGCGAAGCTTGCGACTAATCCAGCGTTAGCGTAATATCCAAGGAATCTCTGCGTTCTTTGCGCTCTCTGCGTGAAAAAGGGCCTGTGGGCTTTGTGTTTATTTCTTGCAAGAACCGGTTTAATATTTGTTGACTATTCGTTTGATCCCGTCCTTGAGGTTTTCTGTGTTGAAGTTGATTAGAATGCCAACACGTTTATCTGTTAGCCTCAGATAGGTTAACAACTGCTTGTGGTGCAGAGGTTTCAAGTCTTCTACTGATTTTAGTTCCACAATAAGTGTGTTGTCTACAAGAACGTCAAGTCTGAGGCCATTTCCAAGATTAGTTCCTTTGTAGTTTATCTCTATCTCAACTTGTGTCTTTACGGGGATGCCATTTAGTGTCAGTTCGTGAACAAGTGCCTGTTCGTAAATATTTTCAAAGAGACCAGGCCCCAATGTCTTATGCACTTCCATTGCACATCCAATAACCTTGTAGGATAGTTCGTCTATTTGATTCATGTTGCATTAGTGTTGAATGCTGGAACAAAGTTAAAAAATGAAGAATGTTTCTGCCAATTCTCTTGTTTTGTGTGAGGAAGGTGGGTATATTTTTTCACGCAGAGGCTGGCATGATATGATATATATTGAACTCTGCGTTCTTTGCGCTCTCTGTGTGGAATAGGGAAAGGTTCTGTGCTTTGTTTCACGCAGAGACCGCAGATTACGCGGAGATATTCAGTGCTGTCTTTCTTATTGCGGTACTTGGCTATGTTCTGCGTTCTTTGCGCTCTCTGCGTGGAATTGGGAAGGGCTCTGTGCTTTTTTTCACGCAGAGGCCGCAGATTACGCGGAGATTTTGGTACTGTTTGCGCTGTCGCTGGATTAGTCGCAAGCTTTGCTACGACAGAGATCGCAGAGGCTGGCATGATTTGATATATATGTGGAATTCTGCGTTCTTTGCGTTCTCTGCGTGAAAAAGGAGTGTTGTGTTGTCGTTATGTTGGCAGATTACATGAAGATGTTTTGGGTTTATCCCTCTATCAGCACGGTGGCATAGGCGGAGATGCCTTCCTCGCGGCCGGTGAAGCCGAGTTTTTCCGTGGTGGTGGCCTTGATGCTGATGTCGTCCGCGTCTATGCCCATACATTCGGCCAGACATTCCTGCATGGAGGGGATGTGGGCCTTCAGTTTCGGGCGCTCGGCACAGATGGTGGCGTCTATGTTGCCTACGCGGTATCCCTTGGTGGCAATGATTTCCACGGTACGGCGCAGGAGAATCTTGCTGTCTATGTTCTTGAACTCTGCACCGGTGTCGGGGAAGTGGTAACCGATGTCGCGCATGTTGGCGGCGCCAAGCAGGGCATCGCAGATGGCATGTATGAGCACATCGGCATCACTGTGGCCCAGAAGGCCCTTGGTGTGCTCCAGGCGGATGCCTCCAAGCCAGAGGTCGCGGCCTTCTACAAGTTGGTGTACGTCGAATCCGAATCCTACTCTGATTTTCATTGTTGATGGTTTTGGGTTTTTTAAAAGGTCCTTAGAGTCTTTAAGGTCTTTAGGGTCCTTAGGGTCCTTAGGGGATTATTAGGGATGAGAGGGTGGGGTCGGGGAACTGTTGTGCCCGATGCTGGAGATATGCCAGCAGGTCCTCCAGGATGATGAAGGGGAGGTTGAACTGTGTGGCACGGCTGGAGTTGTAGTAGTCCTCTACGGCCTGGCAGATGTTTCGTGGCATGTCCTTGGGGATGAGGATGCAATCCGTGTCGTCCGCCATCCCGGTATTGGCATAGGCGCCGAGGCAACCGAGGGCTTGTGCCAGTGTGGGCATGGTGTCCATGATGGAGGTGTGGACGAATATTTCCTTGTTGTAGAGGACATCGGGGGCATTCAGCGCCAGGGGTGAAGTCTGTCGTGTGTTCTTCAGTCCGCTTATCTCGGGAGCGGCCCAATGGAGATGCTCCTGTGTCAGGTACAGTTCCTTGGGCATGTCCTCCGGCACCTGATAGGCCGAGTATTCTCCATGCTGTATGCGTTGCAGGTCCTCTGCCGTAAGGTGGCGGATGTTGTAACCGTCGTGCACGTAGAGGCGCCAGTAGTTGATGACCTCGGGGTCGGGGTTCTCGCCGACAAGCAGGAAGTGCGTGTTGCGTTGCAGTTTGTCATAGCGCACTTCGGCCGCACCAAGTTTCAGCAAGGTGCTGCGGAGAGTCTGGCGGCTCTGTGGAAAGGTGCCTGTTGCCACCACCTTGCGTCCGAGGAACGGGCATGGGAGAGTGGGGGCGGCATCGAAGTCGTCAAAGAGGGAAAGTTGCTCTGCTTGCATGTGTCGGGTATGATGAGTGTCAGTGCAAAAGTACGATTATTTTTGCAGAATAGTGCCATTGCGCCGGGTTTTGTAGGCGTTTTAGAAAGAAATGTTGTACCTTTACACCCCGAAAGACTATATAATATATATAAGGTATAAATATAATTAAGGAAGACAATATGAGCAAGCAACAGCAGATACAGATTCAGTTCAAGTTGAACGACGTCCGTCAGGTACAGTTCGTAACCCTTTGCAACGAGTGGCCCGAGGGCGAATTGCAGGTAGGCAACCAGATAAACTTCAGCAGCGACACACAGAACCGTCTGGTTCGCTGTCTGCTGAACATAGAATACAAGAAGAACGACATCACGCAGATGATGTTGGGTGTGGAGACCGTCTTCGAGTTCTCCCGCGAGTCATGGTCGTCCATGTATGACCTGAACGGAGACCAGTGGATACTGCCCGTAGGTCTGGTGCACCACCTGACAGACATCACCATAGGCGCAGCCCGTGGCATCCTGGCCGTGCGCACCGACGATGCCGGTTTCCCCCGTGCCATGCTGCCGTTGGTGAACCCGCAGCAGTTCATGCGCGACAATCTGCGCTTCCCACGCAATGCCGCACCGCAGGTGCCCACAACCCCACAGGCCGAGGCATAATGCAACTGATGCCTAAACTGGATGTGCACACGCACACCATAGTGTCAGGCCATGCCTACAGCACGATGCAGGAAATGGCTCGCGAGGCCGCTGAGCGTGGCTTGGAGATACTGGGAATAACGGAACATGCACCCGGTATCCCCGGTACGTGCGACCCCATATATTTCCGCAACCTCCATGTTGTGCCGCGCGAGATGTATGGTGTGAAACTGATGCTTGGTGCGGAACTCAATATTCTGGACAAGGACGGCACGCTGGATTTGGATGAGTACTACTATCGTATGCTGGACCTGCGCATTGCAGGCATACACTCGCTCTGTTGGAAGGGAGGGACACGCGAGGAGAACACGCAGGGCATGATAAACGTGGTGCGCAATCCATGGGTGCAGATAATATCGCACCCCGGCGACGGTACGGCAGAACTGGACTTTGAACCCATAGTGCTGGCGGCAGGGGAGAACCGGACGCTGCTGGAGATAAACAACAGCAGTCTTATCCCTTCGAGAGGAAAGGTGCAGGCCCGGGCCAATAACGTGGAGATCCTGCGCCTGAGCCGTAAGCACGGCATTCCCGTGATACTGGGCAGCGATGCACATACGGCCTTCTCCATTGCCGACTACAGGTATCTGTGGGAACTGATAGAGGAAACGGACTTTCCCACAGAACTTATCATGAACGACAAACCGGATGAGTTTCTGGCGTACATTGGCTGACCTGCTTCTGCCACGCCATTGTGTGGTGTGCGGTGCCGAGTTGGACGGCACGGAACAGGACCTGTGCAATGTGTGCCTTTGCCGGATGTTGCCGGTAACGTGGACGAACGCCACGGACAATCCCCTGCTCCGTGCCCTGTGGGACAAGCACGATGTGGAGGCGGCAGGCAGTTCGTTTTATTACAATGCTTCCTCGGATTTTCACAACGTATTCATAGCGATAAAGTATCATGGATGTCCGAAGTTGGGGGAGAGGTTGGCGCGCCTGTCTTTCCCCGTGTGGCATGCCCGTGGTTTGGGACAGAATGCCGACTACGTGATACCTGTACCTCTGTCGTGGAAGAGACGCTTGAAGCGTGGCTACAACCAGGCCGAGTGGATAGCACGCGGAGTGGCTGATGCAACAGGCATCCCATTGTGCTTGGATGTGCTTGTCAGGAGGAAAAGCAACGAGACACAGACGCATAAGTCGGCCAGCCAAAGGCAGGAGAACACCCGCGGCATCTTTGTTGCCAAGAATGGACGGACAAATCTGGACGGCAAGACCGTGCTCTTGGTGGACGACATCATGACCACAGGGGCGACCATCAGCGACGGCATCCGTGCGCTGAGGGAAACTTTCCCTACGGTACGGGTACAGGTCTATACGCTGGGCTGGGCGGGGGAGAGGTGAGCGTGGAACGGAAATGTGAAATCTGCGAGTAAGCGAGAGCAATCAAACTCGTTTGAATTGCCGAGCGATAGCAGATTCGACGGAGTCAAAACGGAAAACGGAAAACTGCGAGTAAGCGAGAGCAGAGGCATGGTAGGGACACGGCATGCCGTGTCCGATAACAAAGCATAAGCGGACTCGGCATGCCGAGTCCCTACATCCCCGAGTGGGAGCAGATTCAAGACGACGGAATGGATTAAAACGGAAACGGTTAGATGCATCGGGAAAGTCTGAGTATTCTGAGTATTCCGAGTATTCCGAGTATTCCGAAGACTCCAATACAGGAAATCTGAGATGCCAGACACGGCATGCCGTGTCCCTACAGAGGATAAAACACGAAAGAAGATTGATGATATGAGCGAGATACTGATGACTCCGGATGTGTGCATGCAATTCCTTGTGTGGTCCTACTACTACCATGGTGTCATGCCACAGAAGGATGTGAGTTATGCGGAGTGTGGATTCTTTTCGGAAAAGGATGTGGCACGTCTTGATGAACTGAAAAGCACGTTGTTCAAATGTTTTGAGGAAGATTCTGTGGTGCGTGCCTGCCAGCAGTTCCAGTTGGCAAAGCACCGTGGCGAGCCATGCCCGTTCCCCCAGCAGATGCTGGACAGGATGTTTGCGGGGGAACGATGAACTGAGGGGTCTTTAGGGTCCTTAAGGTCTTTAAGGTCCTTATGGTACCGAGAAGTCGGCGGTTAGGGGGAGGTGGTCGCTGAGTCCGCCGAGATAACTTGTGCCTCCATAGGTGCGATGGGGGATTTGCTTCTTTGTCCTAAGAAGCCAGGGGAAGCGGCACTCTGTGGCCTTGCCAATGGAGTGACGGTGTAGTTCGGGACTTGCAAGGATATGGTCCAGATAACCCCATATACCACGGAAGTAGTAGGTGCCACGCTTGTCGTTAGATGTTTTCCTGCCTGTAGGTATCAGAGACGTGGCGTACTTGGACATGGAAGTGAAGATTTCATCGCCTGGTTCTGCGTTGAAATCGCCCATTATCATTACTTTTCGTCCTTTTAACGAGTCCAGGATGTTGCACAATGTTTGCACGGCCAAGGTACGGTTTTGGCGTGTGGCTGCATCGTTGCTGCGCCTGCTTGGCAAGTGTACCACGCAGACGTGCAGGGTGTCCTTGCCCACCATGCCGTTGGCAACGAGGATGTCTCTCGTCGGGCGCAGGCCATGCTCCTGAGAGGGTATGCGTACGGCATGCCACGACAGGAGTGAGAATACCTTTGGGTTGTACAGAAGCGCCACATCAACGCCGCGTTCGTCCGGACTGTCTGTTATGACATACTTGTAGCGGGCCGACCAAAGGGCGGTGCGGCGTGTCAGGTCGCGAAGCACTGTGTCGTTCTCCACTTCCTGAAAGCCCACCAGTGCCGGCAGTTCCATTGCTGCCAGAGTCTGGGTGATACCACGCAACTTGCGCCAGTAGCGTCCGCTATGCCACCGGCGTTCGGCATGAGGTAGAAATTCCAGGTCGTCCTTGCCCTCGTCGTGAACCGTGTCAAAGGCATTCTCTATGTTCCATGTTGCCACACGAAACCTCTGCCCATGAACTGATGTCAGTGGCAGGAGCATCGAAAGCAGAACAAAAAAGTACCTCATGTGGACAAAGATAGCAATAAAAGCCACAATTCAGCCGTGATGCCGTATCTTTTTCGTATATTTGTACGGAAATTCCCGTAAAATGGCAGACAACAAACAACAAAGCGGTGGTGCTGTCCACCACCTTAGCAACATGTACCAGAACTGGTTTCTGGACTATGCTTCGTATGTAATCCTGGAGCGTGCCGTGCCACATATCGGCGATGGTTTCAAGCCAGTGCAGCGTCGTATATTGCACTCCATGAAGCGCATGGATGACGGTCGCTACAACAAGGTGGCCAACATCGTGGGTCACACCATGCAGTTCCATCCCCATGGCGATGCCAGTATCAAGGACGCTCTGGTACAGTTGGGACAGAAGGAATTGCTCATTGACTGCCAGGGAAACTGGGGCAATATCCTCACCGGCGACGACGCAGCCGCAGCCCGTTACATTGAGGCCCGCCTGTCCAAGTTCGCCTTGGATGTGGTTTTCAATCCCAAGACTACGGAATGGAAACTGAGTTATGACGGACGCAACAAGGAGCCGGTGGCCCTGCCCGTGAAGTTCCCCCTGCTTTTGGCACAGGGAGCAGAAGGCATTGCCGTGGGCCTGTCGTGCAAGATATTGCCACACAACGTAGGGGAGATTTGCGAGGCTGCCATCAAATACCTCCATGGCGAGGAGTTCCAGTTGTATCCCGACTTCCCCACGGGCGGCAGCATTGACGTGAGCCGTTACAACGACGGCCAGCGCGGAGGTGCGGTGCGTGTGAGAGCCAAGATAGAGAAGCGCGACAACAAGACGCTGGCCATTACGGAGATTCCCTTCGGCAAGACCACAGGTACGGCATCCAAACCCTCCACTTTCATCGACTCCATACTGAAGGCTGCCGAGAAGGGCAAGATAAAGGTGCGCAAGGTGGAGGACATGACATCTGCCAATGTGGAGATACTTGTGCACCTTACCCCCGGCGCCTCTTCCGACAAGACGATAGATGCCCTGTATGCCTGCACGGATTGCGAGGTGAGCATAAGTCCCAACTGTTGTGTCATCGACGAGAGGAAACCTCAGTTCCTTACCGTCAGCGACGTGTTGCGCCGTTCCGTGGACAACACCCTCGGACTCCTGCGCCAGGAAAGGCTTATCCGCAAGGGCGAGTTGTTGGAGCAGTTGCACTTCGCCTCTCTGGAACAGATATTCATAGAGGAGCGCATCTATAAGGACAAGAAGTTCGAGAATGCCAAGACCATGGACGAGGCCTGCGAATGGATTGACGAACGCCTGACGCCATGGTATCCCAAGATGGTGCGCGAGGTTACCAAGGACGACATCCTGCGCCTCATGGAGATAAAGATGGCCCGCATCCTGAAGTTCAACAAGGACAAGGCCGAGGAACTGATGGCCCGCATCCGCGAGGAACTGGCACAGATAGATCGGGAACTGGCCAATATGGTGGAGGTGACCTGCAAATGGTTCGAATTCATCCTGGAGAAGTACGGCAAGGACCATCCGCGCCTGACGGAGATAAAGAACTTCGACACCATTTCTGCCGCTACGGTGGTTGAGGCCAACGAGAAACTGTACATCAACCGCGAGGAGGGCTTCATCGGCACATCGCTGAAGAAGGACGAGTACATCTGTAACTGCTCCGACATAGATGATGTCATCATCTTCTACAAGGACGGCACGTACAAGGTGGTGAAGGTGGCCGACAAGATTTTCGTCGGTGAAACCGAACGTTCCAAGAAAGAGAAACGCAAGGTGGAGATTATCCACGTGGCCATCTTCAAGAAGAGCGACACGCGCATCATCTACAATGCCGTGTACCGCGACGGTAAGGCAGGCAACTACTATGTGAAGCGTTTCAACGTTACCAGTATGACACGCGACCGCGAGTATGACCTCACCAAGGGAACTCCCGGCAGCCGTGTGCTATACTTTACCGCCAACCCCAACGGCGAGGCCGAGGTGATAAAGGTGGTGATGAAACCCAACCCGAAGTTGAAGAAGGTGTTCTTCGACTACGACTTCTCCCTGCTTGCCATCAAGGGACGTGCTTCCATGGGCAATCTGCTCTCGAAAAACGAGATTGCCCGTGTAACACTGAAGAGCCACGGTGGCAGTACACTGGGCGGACGCAAGGTGTGGTGGGACCCCGACATCAACCGTATCAACTATGACGAACAGGGCGAATACCTGGGCGAGTTCCAGAGCGACGACCAGATACTTGTTGTACTGCCTGGCGGTGAGTTCTACGTTACCAACTTCGACACAAACAACCACTACGAGAGCAATATCCTGCGTATAGAGAAGTACGACTCGGCCAAGGTTTGGACGGCAGTGCTCTTTGATAAGGACCAGAACGGTTATGCCTACGTGAAGCGTTTCCCCATGGAGGCGACATCGCGCAGGCAGAACTTCCTCGGCGAGAACCCCGATAACGAACTGCTGTTGCTTACCGATACGGCATATCCCCGCATAAAGGTGACCATGGGTGGAGTGGACGATTTCCGCGAACCCATCGAACTGGATGCCGAGGAGTTCATCGGCGTGAAGAGTTTCAAGGCCCGTGGCAAGCGCATTACCACGCTGAACGTGGCAGAAGTGGTGGAACTCGAACCATTGCGTTTCCCTGCAGAGACTGTTGAGACAGAGTCGGACAAGCCCGAAGATGAGACGGTAGAAGACCCCGATGCAGGCAAAAGCCAGCAGGATGTTGCCGACGAGATGACAGGGCAGATGCATCTGTTTGACTGATATAGTGTATAGGCGCACCACTATATGAAGCACGCCATTGCCATACTGATGTTTCTTTTTCCTTTCGTCTGCCTCTGCGGCCAGACGGCAGGAGACTCTATACGCTCTCATGCCTTCATGCTTGGTGTGGGTTCGTCGCATCAGTTGGATACCTACCTCTCGCCACAGAATTACGACGGCTTCCAGATATCCCTGCTCAGGGAGACCCTCCGCATGACACGTTTGGCCGGCCGCCGCATATCCTTCCAGAGCCTATGGCAGGGAACCTTCTCGCATAGCAACAACGCCTCGGGTACGGCAACGGACTGGGGCGGGCACATAGGATACGATGCCCTGTGGCATTACAACTGGACTCCCTTGCAGGGCCTCCGCCTGATGGCAGGCGGTGCGGTGGGGGCCGATGCAGGTTTCCTCTATAACTCCCGTGGCGGAAACAATCCCGCACAGGGCAGGTTGGGGGTGGATCTTTCCGCTTCCGTCATGGCAATATACCGGTTCCGCCTTTGGGGACAGGGGCTGGCACTGAGGTATCAGGCCAACATGCCTCTGGCGGGTGTGATGTTTTCTCCTCAGTTCGGCCAAAGTTATTATGAGATAGGAGAGGGGTACACCAATGGCAATGTGTGCTTTTCCCATCCCGGCAATGCCTTCAGCCTGTGGCAACAACTTACGGTAGACATCCCCTTGGGCAGACACATTGTGATGAGGGCAGGCTATCTGTGCGACATCAGGCAGAGCCATGTCAACGGCATAAAGATGCACGACCGCTCCCACTCCTTCATGATAGGATTCGTAAGGCATTTCCGCAAGGTGGGGCGTGAGGAGCGCAAGGCAGCAGACGTGATACTTTAGAACGGAAAACTGCGAGTAAGCGAGAGCAGAAGCAAAGTCCACTTTGATTATGCCGAGCGGAAGCAGATTCGACAAAGTCAAAACGGAAAAAGCCCCACCCCAGCCAGTCCGCGCGTCGAACTGGGTAGTTCTCCCCTCACGAGGCACAGAAGCACATTCAGTGCTTCTTCAAAAGACCTCGTTCGCCCTGAAGGGAGGGGGAGTGAACGGAAAGCGAAGGCATGCCTGTAGGGACACGGCATGCCGTGTCCGAGAACAAGAGGAGGCAACGTAATAAAAAGCAGAAGTGGAAAATATAAAGAATACGTTTTTAAGAACCCAAGCAAATAGAGTGGAGGTGGGCATTTCCCATTGTGACGTTGGGGAAACGGCACGCCGAGAACGCTTTTGTTGTCGGACACGGCATGCCGTGTCCCTACCATGCTCTCGCATACTTTCCGTGTCCCGTTTGATAACCTTCCCGCTTTCCGTTTTCCGTTTTTCGTTTTCCGTTCGTGATGTTTTCCGTTTTCCGTTTTCCGTTTTCCGTTTAATAATACTATTCTCAACCCTGACGCTTGCCTCATGTGTCGATGAGGTGCAGTTCGACAATACCCCCGAGGGCAATATGGAAGCCCTTTGGAAGATTATCGACGAGCACTATTGTTTCCTGGATTACAAGGCGGAGGCCATAGGCTTGGATTGGGACGAGGTGCATGCAAGGTATCGTGGCAAGTTGGACAAGAATATGAGTTCCGCCCAGTTGCAGGAGGTACTCTGCAACATGCTTGCCGAGTTGCGCGACGGACATGTCAACCTCTACACAGCATCCGATGTGGGACGCTACTGGGCATGGAAAGAGGATTATCCCTCCAATCTCAACGATGAAATCAGGGAATCCTACCTCGGTACGGACTATCGTATAGCCTCGGGTCTCTACTACCGCATCCTGGATGACAATGTGGGATACATCGTTTACAAGAGTTTCTCTTCGGGCATAGGAGAGGGCAACATTGCCGAGGTGCTGCACCATCTGCGCCTCTGCTCGGGCTTGATAATAGATGTCCGTGGCAATGGCGGCGGGCAGTTGGACTATGCCCAAAGGCTTGCATCGCATTTTACCAACGAGCGCATACTGACGGGTTACCGCTCGCACAAGACAGGTACGGGGCATTCCGACTTCTCCGACCTCACACCCGAATACCTTGAGCCCAGCGCCACGGTGCGCTGGCAGAAGCCTGCCATAGTACTTACCAACCGCGGATGCTATAGCGCCACAAACACCTTCGTGCGCGATATGCTCTGTTGCCCCAATGTCCGCACCCTGGGAGACAGTACCGGAGGCGGTAGCGGCATGCCCTTTACCAGTGAACTGCCCAACGGATGGCTGGTGCGCTTCAGCGCCTGTCCCCAGTACGACAGGGAGAAGCGCCACATAGAATTCGGCATCGCTCCCACCATACCATGCGAATTGAAGGCCGGGGACGTGGCAAAGGGCGAGGATACGCTGATAGAAACAGCCCGCAAGTTGTTGGCAAGATGATGAAATCGCATATAAAGAAGTAATATAGATACTGCTATGAAGCATCTGCGTTATATGGTCATATTCCCGTTGTTGCTGATAATGGTCTCCATTGTTGTCGGTTGGAGGTGCTATAGTCAGGCCAAGACAGAGATGGTGGAGGACCTGAACCAGGCCCTGCAACGTACGACGGTGGCGGATGAAGGAGTGGATGCCATGCTCGACTCCCTGTCCTGCATGCACGGCAACCCAATGCTCACTTTCAACGGCACTCACCATGGCTTTGCCCGGTTCCTGCGCATCCCATCCTTGCGCGACACGGCACATATATCCTATTCACTGGCTCAGGTCGGTGGGGAATGCAATGGCGGAACCACCCATGCGCGTATTGTCAGCGACACAATCACGGTGCCTGGTTGCGGAGCCGACGGCAGGGATGTCCTTTTGGCGGTAAGGGCTTTTGCCAACCCCTCCATGGCAAGTGTTTTCGCTCATGCCGGCATGGCATGGCCCGTGGCGTCTTTTTTCCTGGGTCTGATGTTGCTCGCCTTCATGCTTGCAAACGGCAGGATTGTGCGTGCCACGCTGGTAGCCGATGAACCGTCGCGTGCCGACTTGGTGCTTACTCCCATGCAGCAGCAACTCATGGAAATGTTCCTTGCCAGTCCCGGCCGCACCCTT
Organism: Bacteroidaceae bacterium; assembly: GCA_017503065.1. Next base: position 16,702 of record JAFVTT010000034.1, read on the forward strand.
TCCAAGGAGGAAATCTGCTCTGCATTATGGCCCAAGAAGGACAATCCCGATGATTCTTTCTATACATTCATAAGCAGGATGAAGTCTTCCCTGTCCAGACAATCCTCTTCGTTCAGAATAGAGAACAAGAGAGGACGGGAATATGTCCTTGCCGATGAAAAGGGCGATTCTGCACAGGGCTGATGCCAGGTAACTTTTATTGCTTATTCTCTGCCCCTCCATAAATATATATTTGAAGAGTATGAAGAGCAAGTCTTTCACAAGTTTATTTAAACCTTTTTTTCTTCAAGTCTTTTTCTGAAAGCTCAATTACCAAGCGTTTTGGCATAGGTATTTTTTCTTTCACTTTTTCAATAGACTTACAATATGCCTCAATAGAAGGTGTAAATGGAACTCCGTATTTGATTCCATTGACAAATTGAGCCAAGGACACTGTAAATTTAAAGTAATAATAACGTGAGTTTGACGAATTTAAAATTATTGGTGTCCGATAAAATAGAAAATGTCCTTTTCTATTGTTCTTTTGATAACGCCATTGGTATCTGGGTACATTTCGGAAAGACGATAGTTTACCTCCTCCGTCAGATCATCCAAGGAGTAGTTATGATACCGGTTGCTCAGTAAATCATCCAGTATTTTATACCTGGTCATTGCATTCTTATTCGCTGGCATGGTCTTCTTTTTTATATTCTTCAATATTCTCTGTCCTCTTCAGACAAACAGTCAAACGTTCTTCTACTCTTTCGCGTTTCCGAATCTTGTCTTGAAGATTATACACCTTTTGACTTAACTCGTTGATTTCTTCTTCGAGCTTGACATATAAGGGGTTCTTCTCACGGAAAATCTTGTCATGTGCAATTTTCTCTGCGAAAGTCATTTTTGCCTGAAGGCGCTCTTTCCGCTTGTCAAAATATAATTTTCTGTTTTCCTTAAACTTAATTTGTCGTTCAAGATTCATTTCTTCCCTCTTGAATGTTTCAATCGTTGAACGAACACTATTCAGTACTGGAGGAATTTCTGGCTTAATTCCTTTGTTCATTGATAGAATTTCATTTATCAATGCAGACATATCTCCACAGACCTCCTGCAGTTGTCTAAGACTTTCGACGAACAACAAAGCTCCTGTAATTTTTTCGGCCTTAAACAATGTGGTCAGTTCGTCCGCCATGGTTTCCATCATAACAAACTCATCTTTGTTAAAAGGACGTATAACGCTGAGACGAATTTCAGATGAAATTGAATCTTTAATTCTGCTTTGAACTTCAGCTGGATTATCCATAATGGCTCGTAAACCCTTCATCATCTCTTCAACTTCTTTTATCACATATTCACCGATAAATTTTTTCGGGTCAGCTATTGACTGATTAACGAAGTCAGCGATGAAATCAATTGATGCCTCCCAGCTCTCTCGTAGAGGACGATATGCCCTTGTGCATGCCATCAGAGATTTCATGTTGGCATAATAGTAGTGAACAAGGTATGAATACGGCAGGATGACAATATCCTTATACTTGACAGCGAGATTGAAGTACGCCGCACTGCCATAACCAAAATTAGTCCTTAATTCAACTGTAATATCGTCATTGATTGTATGCGTATATGTAGAGTACCCAACAATATCACGAGAGTACAATTTTATATCGTCATATTCTCTTATCTTCTTTACAGTTTCGCTAAGTCGCAGACATTTAATGTATATAGATGCCTTCTTTAGATACTTCTTTTTAGCTGAATGATCGGTCTCTTTTATTTCCTTATCCAGCTTCAACTCTAAAGCCTCCTTGGTTTCTTTGCTGAAACGATGCTTCGCATTGAAAGCCGTTTCTATTTCCTTAACACCTTTTACATAATCCGCATAAGAAATTTCTTTAGGAACAGAACGGCTGTCTATATAGCTGTCATTGTATTCACTTGGATAGCAAAAGGCAAAGGCCTTAACTTTAGGAGAAAAGACAGAATAGAAATATGCCGCCATATCGTAAATAGTTCTGTTAGGATTATCCACCATAGCTCCTAATTCTGCAATGAATACCTCAGAACTTGGTATGTCCATTCTCTTTACACTAAGAGTTGCATCGCTGTTTTCGACTAGTGCAAGTACATATTTTTCATTAACTTGATTTTTCTCCATAACCAGTTTTTATTTTCGAATACAAAGTTCGGGACGTTCTACGAACCTTATGTTCGCCGACAATAAATCTTATAGTATCGTTAGTTACCATGTGGGCTGATTAGCATCTAAAGGAACATAGACATATACATTGGTAGCAATATCAGGTCCTGCTCTTTACGAATATCCTTCGAGTGAAGGAGGTATCGTTGCAGGATGCGGGCCGAGAACTTTTTCTGGAATTCATCGATTGAAACATGAAGATTGGATACTGATGACTTGACTTCTATTGGGCATATTTTTGTTTTACGCGACAATAGAAAGTCTATCTCGTAGTTGTGTTTGCCCGATGGCGTCGGCCACGTGTGGTAATACAACTTATTTCCGGCGGCTGTCAGTATCTGCGAAACCACGTTCTCATAGACATAGCCCACATCAGCCTTCAGTTTGTCACTCAGCAATTTCTGGTAAATGGCGTTCTCTGTAAATTTATCGTCCCAGAAAGCGAGAGTGACAAACAGCCCCGTATCTCCGCAAAACAATTTGAACTGGTCGCGGTTGATGTGTGATGCCAGTCCTGCACTTGGGTCGTTAGCATGATAAGCTATATTGACGGTCATGGAATCTTTGAGGATATTTATCTGACCTCTCAAACGATCCAGTTTGCCACCTTCAATCACGCTACTAATCTGATAGCGAGATGCGTTACTGCTTAGTTGAGCAGGAATGGCGTGAAACAGGTCAGAGGTTTGGCCTGATGGATCCAAGTCGTAGAAATCCTCATCGTATAGGTCAAGGATGCTGCGCTTGCGTTGGTCAACAATGCTCATGTCGTGTGTGTCAAGGTAGTCATTGACTGCCTGGGGCATGCCTCCAACCAAAACATACAGACGGAAATCGCGCATCATACGACGATTCGTATCGTCACTCAGTGGACTCAAATTGTCGAACATTGTACGCAAAATGGGAATTGTCTGATCGTCTCCCAATGCCCAACGAAACTCCTCATAGTCCATAGGATACATATCAAGGCGTGTCTCCTCACTGGGAATGAGAATATTGTTCTGGTGGCTATTCTTGCCTGCTGATTTCCATTTACGTTTGATGCTCAACAGAGAGCCTGTTTCAATGTAATCGTAGCGTCCGTCGGCCACAAGTGTTTTAATGGCTTGACGGGCTAATGGCTGCTTTTGTATTTCATCAAAGATGATGACCGACTTGCGTGGTTTCAGGCTTGTCCGATAGTTAAGTTGCAACTGGGTGAAGATGTAGTCTAAATTGGAGACATCTTCAAACAAACGATGTATTGCCTGTGTTGCCTTTGAGAAGTCAACCAATATGTAACTCTCGTATTCATGGCGGGCAAACTCCTCGGCAACAGTGGATTTGCCGACACGTCTTGCACCCCTAATAAGAAGTGCGGTTGTCCCGTGCTGATTTTGTTTCCAACTCAGCATTTGCTCATAGATCTTGCGCCTAAATATTCTTTCTGCCATCGTTTTTTAATTTTATTCGGTGTAAAGGTAGATATAAAATCCCAGTTATTAAAGGGAAAAGAATAAAAAATGCCGAAATCCTCAAAGGAATCCATCTTGTATATGCCGAAATTCTCAATGTGTACCAATCGAATTCATTCGCCACATGAAGTCTTCCCTGTCCAGACAATCCTCTTCGTACAGGATAGAGAACAAGAGAGGACGGGAATATGTCCTTGCCGATGAAAAGGGCGATTTTGCACAGGACTGATGCCGGAAGCGCTGTGCCGTGCTGCTTCCTCGCGTAATTGTAAGGGTAATGTAAGGTAGGTTTTGCATGAAGGTATGCCGCTCCTTCATATCTTTGCCGGAGAAACCAAATCCGTGCAATCATGCAAAAGTTCCGATTCAATCTTGTAGACCGCATCATGGGGTGGGTGGCGTTTGCCATTGCCGCCACGGTCTATTGTCTTACGGCAGAGCCTACGGCAAGCCTGTGGGACTGCTCCGAGTTCATCATTTCCGCCTATAAACTGGAGATAGGCCATCCGCCAGGCGCGCCCTTTTTCATGCTTACGGCCAACCTCTTCTCCCAGTTTGCCTCCGACCCGTCCCAAGTGGCATACATGGTGAACATCATGTCTGCCCTGCTCAGTGCCGGGTGCATCATGCTTCTGTTCTGGACGGTGTCCCACCTGATGCGCCGTCTGCTATGCGGTTATGGCGAGGTGGAGCGTATGCAGGATCTCCTCCTGATTGAAGGTTCCGCGCTGGTGGGCGCACTGGCCTGCATGTTCAGCGATTCCTTCTGGTATTCTGCGGTGGAAGCGGAGGTTTATGCCTATTCCAGTTTCCTTACCGCCCTGGTGTTCTGGCTCATGCTGAAGTGGGACGAGGAGGCGGATGCCCCCGGTTCTGACCGTTGGCTTCTGCTCATATCATATTTCATAGGTCTGTCCATAGGTGTGCATCTGCTGAATCTGCTCTGCATACCGGCCATGGTGCTGGTGTATTACTTCCGTAGAACGCGGAACGTGGGCATGTGTGGCATCTGCAAGGCATTGCTAATAAGTTTTGCCTTGCTTGGCGGCATACTCTACGGACTCATACCCGGAGTGTTGTGGTTGGCAGGCAGGGCAGAACTGCTGGCCGTAAACCTGTTGGGACTTCCCTTCAATTCCGGGCTTCTTGCCTTTATATTATTGCTTTCCGTACTGATTGCCTGGGGGCTGTGGCGCTGGCACGGAACGAAAAGGCTTGTCCTGTCCTGTGTGACCCTGATACTGGTCGGTTTCAGTTGCTATGGTGTAATCCTTGTCCGCTCTGCCGCCAATCCGCCAATGGACGAGAATTCCCCCGAGGACGTCTTCGCCCTGAAGCGCTACCTCAACAGGGAGCAGTACGAGGATAACCCCCTGTTCTACGGCCCGACGTACAAGGCAAAGCCCGAATACGAGCGCAAGGGTGACTTTATGGTTGCCAAGCGCAGGGATGGAGAGACCGTCTGGCGCAAGTCGGAGAAGATGGGGCGCTACATGGATGTGGGCAAGAAGATAGAGTACGTTTACGACCAGAATATGCTTTTTCCACGTATGCACTCGTCACGTCATGCCCAGGCCTATGAGCAGTGGATGGGAGGCGTGGAGGGACCCACGATGAAGGAAAACATCGGTTTCTTCATCTCCTACCAATTATATTATATGTATATAAGGTACTTCCTGTGGAACTTCGTCGGCCGGCAGAACGACATCCCCGGCAACGGAGAGACGGAGCACGGCAACTGGATAACGGGCATAGATGCCGTGGACGGTTTGCTCTTGGGGTGCGATATGGACAAACTCCCCTCCGACCTGAGGGAGAACAAGGGACGCAATGTCTATTACGCCCTGCCCCTGCTCTTGGGACTGTTGGGCATGGTGTGGCAACGCAGGCGAGGCGCTCAGGGCAGGGCACAGTTCCTCGTCACCTTCTGGCTTTTCTTCATGACAGGAATAGCCATAGTCCTGTACCTCAACCAGACTCCCCTGCAGGCCAGGGAGAGGGACTATTCCTATGCCGGCTCCTTCTATGCCTTCTGCATCTGGGTGGGACTTGGCACCGGTGCGGTGGCCTCGTTGCTGAGGCGCATGAAGTTGGGAGAGCGCACCTCGGCTGTTGCCGGCGTGCTCCTGTCTCTGCTTGTGCCCATACAGATGGGATACCAGAACTGGGACGACCACGACCGTAGCGGACGCTATACCTGCCGCGACTTCGGACGGAACTATCTGGAGACGGCACCCGAGGAGGGCTGTCCCATCATATTCTGCCACGGCGACAACGACACCTTCCCGCTTTGGTATGTCCAGGAAGTGGAGGGGAAACGCACGGAGGCAAGGGCATGCAATCTGTCCTATGCCGGTGCCGACTGGTACGTGGATCAGATGCTCCGCCCTGCCTACGGCTCTCCGGCTTTCCCTTTGGGATGGGAAACTGAAGACTATAGTTATGGCAACAACGACGTGGTGCGGATAGAGCCCGAACTGCACGACAGGGTCCTTGCCCTCTACAGGCAGGAACCTCACACTCTAAGGAGAATTCTGGGCGAAGAACCGTTCGATATGGCCAACATACTGAGGCATTGGGTGTTCAACCGCACGGACGGCATGAGCGAGGAGGATGTGCGCCTGCGGCGGTATGTGAAGGCTCTTGCCTGCGGTCGCGAGGACGAATGGGAAACACTGGACATACGCTGCATCCCCACCGACACGGCCTTTGCCGTGCAGAAGTCGGGCAAACGTATGCCCCTGTCCTTTGCCGGCAAGGATATGCTGTTCAAGAGCGACCTGCTGATACTCCAACTCCTCGTAAATGCCGATGAAACCAGGCCTTTGTATGTGACTACGTCCATGAACGTGGATGATGTGGCATATCTTAAACCTCATCTTGTGCTCGAAGGCCTGCTATATCGCATCGTCCCCTCCGATAGCCTGGAAACGGAAATGCGTGTGGACGTGGAGCGCTTGTACGGCAACATTATGGAGCGCTTTTCCTACGGCGGCCTGTCCGACACTGAGGTCTATGCCGACTATGATGTAAGGAAGATGGCATACGGTCATCAGCACAAGATGGCCACGCTGATAGACGCCCTGCTGGGGCAGGGAGACGGAGAGCGCGCCTTGGCCGTGGTGCGCAAATGGCAGAGGGAAATGCCTCCGCAGGTCGTGCCCTATGACGATGCCGCCCTGTCCATGCTGCGTTGCCTCTACCATACTGGGCATCACGAGGAGGCCGATACACTTGCCGCGGACATGCTCTCCCGTTCGGTGGAGTGGTTGGATTGGATAGGCACGTTGCGCCCCGAGCGCCGTCGCGGTTCCGCCTTCACGGAATACCGTTGGAATCGTATAATGGAAAGGACCGTGTCCATGTTGTTCCATTACGACAGGAAAGAACTTCTCAGTACCTATTTCCCCGAACAAATATCAAAATAATGCCTATGACCCTGAAACGCCTCTTCGTGGAACGCACGCACTATGTCGTTTCCGCCCTTGCCGTATCCCTCATCCTGTTGGGCCTCCTGCTCATGACAGGAGAGGGCAGTAGCAACGAAACCTTCTGTCCCGACATCTTCTCCGCACGGAGGATAACCCTCGCACCCCTCCTGTGCCTCGCCGGTTACCTGTTGCTCATTCCGGCCATATTATGGCGCAGAAAGACGTGAAGGTGGGCGGTGGCCATGCGGATGATGAACTTTTGTTGCCGTATCAACACTGCTCTGTTGATACGGCAACAGCGTTCTGTTGATAGTACAACAAAAACTTGTCCTCACTGAGCGTGTGGCATGATATCGGCCAGAGAGAAAAGAAAAGAGAAGTCGCAATGACTCCTCTTTTCTGTTTCGTACGCCTGATAGGACTCGAACCTACACGCATCGCTGCACCAGATCCTAAGTCTGGCGTGTCTACCAATTCCACCACAAGCGCAACTTAGATGGTGCAAAGGTACGCCTTTTTTTTGAATTATGCACCATAAGGCCCCATATATCTATTCTGAATGAACTATATTTCTCCTCAGGATATGCAATCCCAGGCCTATGTATAAGAAAAGGACAGGCGCCATTGTGCAGGCATCTGTCCTTCTTTATCCGAAAGCGGAGGAGATTATTCCTTTACTTCCTTCACCTCGGCCACTCTGCTCTGGAACTCGGGGCAGGGCTTGAAGGCGGGGATGTAGTGCTCGGGCACGATGATAGTCTCCTTCTTGGTGATGTTGCGGGCAGTTTTGGCGGCACGCTTCTTCAGGTTGAAGGTACCGAAACCACGCAAGTACACGTTCTCGCCGCTTGCCATGGTTTCCTTGATGATATTCATGAGGGCCTCAACAGAAGCCAGGGCGGTAGGCTGGTCGATGCCGGTTTCGTGAGAAATGGCACGTACAAGTTCTTGCTTTGTCATAATTATGTGTCTTTATGTGTTGTTATAGTGTTATTCGCAGGGATTATTTGCTGACTTTTAGTCTTTTGCGGGTGCAAAGGTACGAATAAGCGAGCGATTTTCCAAATTTATTTGAGAAAATCCGAGCGGGAGTACCTTAGACGATATGTCAGAGGTACGAATAAGCGAGCGAAATAGCAAATAAAGCACAGAAAGCGGACTTGGCATGTCCGGCTATTCCTCTTCGGTCAGTGCCTCGTAGACTTGTATGGCTTTGTCCTTGATGTTGTAGCGGTAGTAGGCATAGTCGAGGTAGGCCCACAAGTACACCAGCACTACGAAGCAGAGCCAACCGGTCAGTATGGGGTGTTCTTTTATCAGGTCAAGCATATTCTTTATGTCTTTAGTTTAATCCGTGAGGCATGCCTCCAGTTTCTGGCGCAGGTCTTCGATGTCCATGTGTATGCCTATGAAGACGAGTTTCTGCATGCGGTCGCCATAGGTGGGGTCCCAGTCGTCCTGCAGCCTCTGGTCACGTGCCAGGATGGGCTTGAGTTCCTCCTCGGGCATGGTGGCATACCATTGTCCTGCCTGGTGCAGGGACACCTGTCGGCCGGCCTGTTCGAAGAGGTAGCACATGTGTTCCTCGCCCTTGAAGTAGCACATGCCCTTGGCGCGTACGATGCTCTTGGGCCATTGGCGTGCCACGAAGTGGTCGAAGTTGCCAAGGTTCAGAGGGCGGCGGCTGTAGAACACCCATGTGCTGATGCCATATTCGTCGCCATGCGGATGTTCGGCATCGTGATGATGTCCGCAACAGCAGTGCCCGTCTTCATCGTGGTGATGATGGTGTCCGCAATGCGGGCATGCTTCCCCATCTTCCTCGTGGTGATGGTGATGATGGTGCTCGTCTTCGTGATGGTGATGCTCCTCCTCATGGTGGGGTTTGTCCAGTTCCTCAATCCATTTTGCCGAGGTGGCAACGGTTTCGAAGTCGAACATGCCGGTGTTGAGCAGGAGGTCGAGATCCACATCGCAGAAGTTGCACGGGATGATGTCGGCCTTGGGCTGTATGGTGTGCAGTATGGAGCGTATGCGTCCCAGTTCCTCCTCCGTTACCTCATCGGCCTTGTTGAGCAGTATGGTGTTGCAGAACTCTATCTGCTGGATGACGAGGTTGGCAATGTCGTCCTCGGCTATTCTATTGCCTGTAAGGTCCAGGCCGCATCCAAACTCGTCCTTCAGGCGGAGTGCATCCACCACGGAGCAGATGCAGTCCAGGGTGGGGATGTGCGTTATGGGGCCTGCGTTGAAGGTGTTGAGGTCCAGGGACTGCTCGTATGCACAGATGGTCTGTGCTATGGGGGAGGGCTCGCAGATGCCTGAGGCCTCGATGACAATGTAGTCGAAGCGTTCTGACTTCATCAGGTCGCGGAGTTGCAGGACGAGGTCCATCTTCAGCGAGCAGCAGATGCACCCGTTCTGCAGGGCCACCAGAGAGTCGTCCTGCTGGTCAACAATGCCGCCCTTCTGTATGAGGTCGGCATCGATGTTCACCTCGCCGATGTCGTTTACGATGACGGCAAAGCGTATACCTCTTTTATTATTAAGTATGCGGTTCAGCAGGGTGGTTTTGCCGCTGCCCAGATAACCGGTTATGAGTAATACTTTTGTCTCTTTCATTTTCTACCAGAACTTGTTGGTGTCGGGGTTGTACTCCATGCCTATGCTGCCCAGTGTGGTGGTGAGTACCTCCTTCTCTATGTTCATGTCCTCGCACAGGGCATCCAGAGTGGGGTAGTAGTCCCTGAGTTTCATGTTGATGAGGCTCATAAGCATGAAGGGGTCGCGTGGAAGGTCTTTCATCTTCTTACTTCTTGCTTGCAGGGTCGCAGGTCAGGGATATGCCCAGTTTCTTCAGTATCTTCTGGTCCACCTGGCTCAGCATCACGGTGGAGTGTGCCTGGAGGCCGTTCAGTTCGGGAAGCATGGCCAGGGCACGGCGGCAGTTGGCGTCGTTAAGCGACAGGACGCTGAGGGCCACCAGCACCTCGTCCATGTGCAGGCGCGGGTTCTTGCCGCCGAGATAGTCCACCTTGGTCTTCTGTATGGGTTCGATGAAGTCCTGGGGTATGAGTTTCAGTTCGTGGTCAATGCCGGCAAGGTGCTTGATGGAGTTGAGCAGAAGGCTGGCGCATGTGCCCAGCAAGGGGCTGCTGCCTGCGGTTATCATGGTGCCGTCGCTCAGTTGTATGGCAGAAGACTCGTTGCCGCTCTCCTGTGCGCGTTTCTTGGCCGCCACGGTGGTGATGCGGTCGTCGGTGGAGATGCCTGCCTGCTTCATGAGCAGACGTATCTTGTTGACCTCCGTTTCGTTCATCGCTCCCATGGCCATCTTGTTGAGGGCGGTATAGTAGCGGCGTATGATTTCCTGCTTGGAGGCTTCGCGGCACACGTCGTCATTGCAGATGCAGAAACCGAGCATGTTCACGCCCATGTCCGTAGGACTCTTGTAGGGGCATGTGCCGTAGATGCCGTCGAAGATGCTGGTGAGTACGGGGAAGATTTCCACGTCGCGGTTGTAACTGATAGCCACCTCGTTGTAGGCCTCCATGTGGAAGGGGTCTATCTCGTTGACGTCGTTCAGGTCGGCGGTGGCCGCCTCGTAGGCGATGTTTACGGGGTGCTTCAGCGGGAGGTTCCATACGGGGAAGGTCTCAAACTTGGCATAACCGGCGCAGACACCGCGCTTGTGCTCGTTGTAGAGTTGGGACAGGCATACTGCCATCTTGCCGGAACCGGGGCCGGGGGCGGTGACAATGACCAGGGGACGCTCCGTCTCCACAAAGTCGTTCTTGCCGAAACCCTCGTCGGAGTCAATTAGCGCCACGTTGTTGGGATAGCCCTCGATGGTGTAGTGGTAGTAGGTCTTTATGCCGAGCGACTCCAGGCGGCGGCGGTATGTTTCGGCGGAACTCTGGCCGTTGAAGTGAGTTATCACCACACTTCCCACCATGAAACCGCAGTTCTGGAACTCGCTTCTCAGGCGCAGTACATCCTCGTCGTAGGTGATGCCCAGGTCCTGGCGCACCTTGTTCTTCTCAATGTCCACGGCACTGATTACGATAATAATCTCGGCCTGTGAAGACAATTGTGACAGCATCCTCAGTTTGGAATCGGGTTGGAAACCGGGCAGGACGCGGCTGGCATGGTGGTCGTCAAAAAGTTTTCCGCCCAGTTCCAGATAGAGTTTGCCCTGGAACTGTGCTATCCTCTCCCTGATATGCTCGCTTTGGATGCGGATATATTTGTCGTTGTCAAATCCGTATTTCATAGAATTATCTCGCTTATTACCTTTATAACAAGATACAAAGGTACGAATAAGCGAGATAATTACAAAAAAGTATGCTCTTATTTTTTCTGTTAGAGCCAAGTTTTTTTACCAGTTCACTTCAACGGCATGTTTGAAGTCGCGCATGGGGTCTCCCCAGAGTTCCTGGGAGAGTTTGCGGGTCTTCTTTGAACTCTTCACTTTGCCGCAGAAAACCTGTTTGCCGTTGATGCGGACGGTCACCTTTTTCTTCAGGTCAACGAGTTGGCCGGACAGGAAGATGCGCAGGTGTCCGTGCTGTGCAGGAGTGAGGTCCTTGCTGAAGAGCATGTCTATGCCCCAGTGCGGATCCTTCCATGTGGCGTTGTACTTGACGCCATCCACCTTGATATCAATGCTGTTGTCGGCATTGGCGGTAAACTCGTATCTGGTGCGGTAGGCATCCGTTTCCTCCAGCACCTGCAGGTTGTAGAATGCATTGCGCTTAAGCCCGTCCATCTCGAGGTTTTCCCAGATGAAGTGGCGTGGCTGTGCATTGCGCTTGTGTTGCGCCAGCCATGGGGTGGTGGGGGTATAGTCGATGGAATGTCCTTTGTCGGGGATGAGTTCCACACGATGCTTGTATTCGTTGGGGAAGAGGCGTTGCATGCTGTCCAGTTTCTCGCCTGTGGTCTTTGTGAGCAGATGACGGTAGAACATGAAGTCCTTGTCGCCGGTCAGGAAACTCAGTGGAACGTGGGCAAGGTTCTCGACAGGCGCATTTATCAGGGGTTCGCCTCCGGCCATGGGACCTGCCGCTGCCCAATAGTCGGCATAGAACGATGCCAGACGCTGGCTTCCGTATCCGCCCTCAGAGATACCGAAGACGTAGATGCGGTTCTTGTCCACTTCGGGCATGGACATAAGGATGCGCAAGATTCGTTCCCATGTCCATTGCTTGCTGCGCTGCCACCATCTGTACCATGCCCCTTCCTGCGGAATCTGCGGGACGATGTACATGGAGGGACCGTCCTGGAACATCTTGGCCAGACGGAGACCGTTGGACCATTCGTGCTCTCTGGGACCCGAACCGTGCAGATAGAGGAACACTGGGTAGCCGTCTTTGGGCATGTCGCCCTTCACTCCCAGGTAGAAGTTCATTTTTGCGTTTGGCTCCAAAGAATCGGGCAGTGTCCAAGTAGTGACATTTGCCTTGGAAAGTGAGTCCGTAAGTAGTTTGCGGAACTCTGCCACATCCTGGGCTTCCTTGTTGTTGTCGGCCAGTACTGTTCCACATGTCATCAATGCGGAGAGGGCCAGTAACAGGATCTTGATTTTCATATCGGTATTAAGTGTTTAAGGTTTTCTTGACAGGCAGGGGTGCAGATGTCAGTTTCTGCTTCTTCCCATAAACATGAGTATGTAATATACGAGTGTTGCCAGAGAGCCGAGGGCGGCGGCGACATAGGTGTAGGCGGCACTGCGCAGGGCATCGTTTACCATAGGCTGTGTCTCGTATGTAGTGATGCCGGCATTCTTAAGCCATGCGGTTGCCCTCATGCTGGCGTTGATTTCCACCGGCAGGGTGATGAAGGCAAAGAGTGTGGTCATGGCAAACAGGATGATGCCGCCAAGCATGATCTGCGGGAATGCCTCGATGGTCAGGATACCGATGAGCAGAACCCACTGCATCCAACTGGAAGCGAAACTTACAACGGGCACCAGAGAACTGCGCATCTTCAGGGGAGCGTAGGCAGTGGCATGCTGTACGGCATGGCCACATTCGTGTGCCGCCACGGCTGCTGCGGCGACAGAGCAGTCGTTGTACACATCATCGCTGAGGTTCACGGTCTTGTCAACGGGGTTGTAGTGGTCGGTAAGTTGGCCGGGAGTACTGATGACGCGCACGTCGTAGATGCCGTTGTCGTGCAGCATCTTTATGGCAACATCCTTGCCCGTCATCCTGTTGGGCAGGAATACCTTGCCGTATTTCTCGAATTTGCTCTTCAGGTTCCACTGAACCAGATAACTCACAAGGGCGATAACGCCGAATAGAATGTAGTATGTCATAATCTGTATAATCTTATACGGTTATTAGCCGTCTTATGTGTTTGTTTGCCGTTGCGAAGTTATGACTTGTCCGGACAAGTATGGTGCAACCTCGTGTTAAAAACATATAAAACGGCCAATGTATTAACGAAAGGGCGTCGTACTTGACAACATTTAACAGAACGGTCAGAAGAAGAACCTCATGATGTCGTTGCTGAATGCCAGTATCATCAGACCGAACAGCAGGAAAAGGCCGAGTTTCTCTATCACGTCCATAACCTTTGCCGAAGGCTGGCGGCCAACGATGCCCTCATAGAGAAGAAGGACAATGTGCCCGCCGTCCAGACCGGGGATTGGAAGGATATTCATTACGGCAAGGATGATGCTGATGAATGCCGTCATGCTCCAGAACGCATTCCAGTCCCATGTGTTAGGGAATAGGCTGCCGATGGTAAGGAACGAGCCTACCTGCTGAACGCCTTCCTTGTTGAAGAGATACTTCAAGGACACCACGTAGTCGGACAGGGTGTTCCATGCCAGTTGGAAGCCGGCAGGTATACTCTGCAGGAAGCCGTATGATATGTGCTCCGTCTGGATGTCCTTGAGTTGGGTGTCGTCCCACATGACTCCTAATTTGACATCATCGGAAAGTCGCATCTGGAGAGTGTCTGGAGTTGCCGCATTCGCGTGGAGGACAACAACGGAAAGACTGAGGGCGCGGAGGCTGTCTTCGTGAGAGCATCCTTCTGCTTCGATGATGTCCTGCCTGCGTCCCAGTTCCAGTGTGACGTCGCTGATGTCATAGGTGGGGACACTGCCCACTTCCAGTATGGTGTCGCCTTTCCTGATGCCTGATTTTTCGGCAGGGGTACCTTCGGCCACTAATCCCACGATGGGCTTTATGGGCATGGAGAAGAAGTGTGGCTCCTTCTGCATCTCCAGCAGGGACACCCCTTCTTCCGGCATCTCTATGTCCACGGCATTGCCGTCGCGCAGCACGGTTACCACGCTTGCTTCGGAAATGTCCATCATCAAGGCACCGCTGTAGCCTTCTATCTCTTCTCCGTCCACCTTTATGGGTATGTCACCGTTGCGGAAACCTATCTCGTGGGCGATGTGGTTGTAGTTAAGGCCGTTGGGCAGATTGCGCATCGGCACTATTTCGCGTCCCCATGTGTACATTATGGCGGAGTATATTACCAATGCTGCGATAAGATTGAACAGGACGCCTCCCACCATGATGAGGAAGCGGCGCCAGACAGGCTTCTGGTTAAAATCGCTCTCCTGTGGCTCTCTGGCAGCGATGTCCTCGGCGCTCTTTGTCTCGTCCACCATGCCGGCTATGCTCACGTATCCGCCCAAGGGCAGCCAGCCTATGCCATATTCCGTTTCATTGTCCTTGAAATAGGGGAACAGGCGGGTGAACCACTTGTCCCTTGTTGAGAATATGTGGAAGTAAGGGTTGAAGAACAGGTAGAACTTCTCCACCTTCACGCCAGAGAACTTGGCGAAGAGAAAGTGTCCGCCCTCGTGGATGAACACCAGCAGGCTCAGGCAGAAAATAAGTTGCAGTGCTTTTATCAGTATTATTTCCATTGGAATGTCGTCGTTTGTCTTTTAGATGGTTCTTATAATAGTTCTGTTGCGGTTATTCTTGCTATGCGGTCGGTTTCCAGATAGTCTTCCAGGGACGGCTCTTTGATATATGGTACACGTTCGAGTGTTTTCGCGATGACTTCCGCCATTTGCAGGAAACCGCACTTGTCCTGTCGGAAGGCCAGGTTCACCACCTCGTTGGCGGCATTTACCACGCAAGCGGCATTGCCACCACGGCGTATTGCCTCGTATGCCATGGCCAGGCAGGGGAAACGCTCCAGGTCGGGACGTTCGAATGTCAGATCCTGCATGTCCCACCAGTCTATGCGAGGGAAACTGCTCTCCAATCGGACGGGATAGGACATGGCCAACTGTATGGGAACCCGCATGTCGGGTGCGCCAAGTTGGGCCTTTACCGCACCGTCCTGGAACTGAACGGCGCTGTGTACTATGCTCTGGGGGTGTACCACCACCTGTATGCGGTCGGCGTCTACATCGAAGAGCCACTTTGCCTCTATTACCTCGAAGCCCTTGTTCATCATGCTTGCCGAGTCGATGGTAATCTTGGCTCCCATGTCCCAGTTGGGGTGTTTTAGCGCCTGTGCCGCGGTCACATCCTTCATCTCGTCCAGTGTGAACTTGCGGAAAGGACCGCCCGAAGCCGTGAGTATGATTTTCTCAATGGGGCTTTCCTCTCCCATAAGGCTCTGGAAGATGGCAGAGTGCTCGCTGTCCACTGGCAGCATGGGCACATTATATTCCTGGCAGAGTGCCGTTATTAGTTCACCTGCGACTACTAACGTCTCCTTGTTGGCAAGCGCTATGGGCTTGCCAGCCTTGATGGCGGCGATGGTGGGGCGCAGGCCGCTGAAACCTACCAGTGCCGTCAGCACCATGTCCACGGGTTCCATGGCAACAACCTGGCACAGCGCCTCGCTTCCGGCATATACCTGTATGGGCAGGTCGGTCAGTGCCTCACGTACGTGGTCATATTTGCTCTCGTCGGCAATTACCACAGCGCATGGCACGAATTTGCGAGCCTGGCTGATGAGCAGGTCGGCATTGTTTCCGGCCGTTAACACGTATGCCTCGAACAAGTCGCTGTGCTCTTCTATAACCTGTAAGGCCTGTGTACCGATGCTTCCGGTAGAGCCTAATATGCAAATCTTCCTTTTCATAACTGTTTACAAGTCCAAAAGCCCTTCGGGCAGAATCATATATATGGTACGTTCCTTGGCGTCTATCCTCTCGATGAAGTCCTCTGTGGCAGGGATGAGTTTGTCCCCTACGAAGAAGATTGTATTGGCGGTAGAGTCCTCGACATGTTCTATCTCGCCTATTGCTCCAGCAACGGCGTCCACGACCTGCCAACCGGTAAAGTGCCGCCATGTGTATTCGTCATCCTCGCTGGGTTCGGGCGTAAGGTCGTGGGGGAAGTAGACATCCGCCCCGACGTATTCCATTGCGTCCTCGGCGGTATCTATGTCCTGGAACTTCAGCAGTGCCACGGAATCGCTGCGGAATCGCCACTCTTCCAGGAAGAAGGGTACCTGTATGCCGTCCACTTCCAGAAAGACATAGTCGGCATCGACCCTGTCCCACACGTCGTCGGTGAAGTTCATGGACAACTCGCCGCTTATGCCGTGTGTGCGTGTCAGTGTGCCTATTTTGTAGGTATCTATCATTCTACTCTGGTAATGTTTGCTCCAAGTTTGTTCAGTCTCTCCTCTATGTTCTCATAGCCACGGTCTATCTGCCCAATGTTGTCTATGCGGCTTGTTCCCGAGGCGCTCATGGCGGCAATCAGCATGGCGATACCGGCACGTATGTCGGGCGAGGTCATCTTTCCCCCTTTCAGCATGAACTGCTTGTCGTGGCCTATGACTACGGCCCGGTGCGGATCGCATAGTATAATCTGTGCTCCCATGTCGATTAGTTTGTCCACGAAGAACAGTCGGCTCTCGAACATCTTCTGGTGTATCAGCACGCTGCCCTTTGCCTGGGTGGCAACGACAAGCAGGATACTCAGGAGGTCGGGGGTGAGGCCCGGCCACGGAGCGTCGGCAATGGTCATTATGCTGCCGTCCAGGAAAGACTCTATCTCGTAGTGTTCCTGCTTGGGGATATAGATGTCGTCTTCCCTGCGCTCCAGGCGTACTCCGAGGCGCTGGAACACGGTGGGGATGATGCCCAACTGGTCGTAGCGTACATTGCGTATCAGCACGCCCTCGCCGCACATGGCGGCCATGCCTATGAACGAACCTACCTCAATCATGTCGGGCAGAATGGTGTGTGATGTTCCGCCGAGTCTCTCCACACCGGTAATGGTAAGCAGGTTGGAGCCTATACCCTCGATCTTTGCCCCCATGCCGCAAAGCATGGTGCACAACTGCTGCAGGTATGGTTCGCATGCCGCATTGTATATCGTGGTGGTTCCTTCTGCCAGTACGGCCGCCATCACGATGTTTGCCGTGCCTGTTACGGAGGCTTCTTCCAAGAGCATGTATGTGCCGTGAAGTCGGTCTGCCTTTATCTCGAAGATCCCTTTCGCGGCATCATAGGTGAAGTCTGCACCCAGTTTCTGTATGCCCAGGAAATGGGTGTCCAGACGACGGCGCCCTATCTTGTCGCCGCCGGGCTTGCTGACAAAGGCATGTCCGAACCTGGCAACCAGCGGGCCTACAAACATCACGCTTCCTCGCAGACGTGAGCATCGCTCCAGAAACTCCCCGCTCTGCAGGTAACTGAGGTCTACGCAGTCTGCCTGAAAGGTCATGTCGCCCTGCCCATGGCGGGTAACCCGCACACCCACATCCTGCAGCAGACGTATCTGGTTGTTCACGTCGGCTATGTCGGGCAGGTTGCTGATTCTTACGGGTTCGCTGGAAAGCAAGGTGGCGCAGAGCACCTGCAGGGCTTCGTTTTTCGCTCCCTGGGGTGTAATCTCGCCCTTCAGGGGGCGTCCTCCTTCTATTATGAATGCTGACATTATTTCTTCTTCTTTCTTTTCAGGATGTTTGTCGGCAGGGTGTGCAGATTGGCGAACTGATGTCCTTCCAGAGCACTGCTGAGATTCTGTCCCTGGGCGTATGCGTCAATGTCGTTCGCCACTTTCTCTTCGCTCATGACATCCGGATTCCAGGTGAACAGGTTCTGTCTCATGCGGTCTGCCGTCTGTCGTACAAGTGCGTCGCGCTCCTCGCCCTCCGGCATTTCGTTCAGATGCTTCAGCGCTTCTTCTATGATGCGTCCGTAGTGCTTGTGGCGGATCCTGCCCTGTGGCAAGGACATTGGCGAGGGGTGCGATGCAACCTCTGCCTGGGGAATTATCTCCACGGGATAGTCTATGTCGAGTTTGAAGTCGCTTATCAGTGCCAGGTGATTCCAGAGTTTGCTCTGCACCTCAGGGTTGCCGGCCTTTTCCTGCACCAGGCTTGCCATTACCGACACGATGTTCTGTGCGCACACCAGGCGTTCCTGCCAGTCCTCGATGGTCAGGCAATGGTTCACCATCTCCTGGATGATACGGCCGTATTCCGACATCTGCAGGCCCGTCTTCTCCGTGTTGTATTGTAGTGTTCTGTTCATAATAGGTTCTTGGGCTTTGTGGCTTGAAATTCCTTCAGGTAGAAAGGTTCGAAGTAGGCGGTCGATACCGTTTCGCCTCTTCTAAGGCGCTGTTCCGCCAATGGTGCGGCATTGCTGGCCAACGGATGTATGCCGTCGATGAATATGGCATTGGGGTGTGTGACTACTTCCTTGCACTTGTTGCTGCCATTGCCAAAGAAGACCACAGGTCCGCGTTCCAGATATTCCATGTACGTGTTTCCGTCCACAATGTCAGCCTGAATGGGGCGTACCTCCTTCAGACTCCGGTCATAAACGGCAGAGTAGACCTCCATTCTTCTGGCATCTATCATGGGTACGAGCAATGAGTTCTCGGGTATCTCCTCGTGATACAGGAGCACCGGTACGCACAGCAGTTGCAGGGTAGGTATGGACACGAGGGGTACGTTGCGCCCGTATGCCACGCCCTTTGCCATGCTCACACCGATGCGCAGGCCTGTGTAACTGCCGGGACCTTCGCTTACCGCCACGGCATCCAGCGGGATGGCATGGCTCTCGGCAAAGGAGAGCGCCTCCTGCACGAACAGTCCGCACTGAACGGCATGCGAGGGTCCCTCGTAGTCTTCTTTACGGAAGATTACGTGGTTGTCCTCCGCCACGGCCACGGAGCACACGTTGGTGCTCGTTTCTATGCTGAGTATTGTTGCCAATGTTATTCTGCGTTTAAGAAATTGCTTATTGTCTTCAGCGTCTCTGCCTTGGCGGTGTCCAGGTCGTCGTTCACGATGATGCGGTCAAACTGCAGGGCGAAGGACATTTCGTATTCTGCCTTTGCCAGACGCTCCTCTATCTGCTCGGGGCTGTCCGTAGCACGGCCAACGAGACGCTTTCTCAGTTCGTCCACGCTGGGGGGCTGGATGAAGAGCGCCAAGGCATGTTCGCCATAGAAATTCTTCACGTTGATGCCGCCTTTTATGTCAATGTCGAAGATTACGTTCTTGCCGTTCTTCAGTTGTTCCTCCACCTGGCTCTTCAGTGTGCCGTAGTAGCGGTCGGTATACACCTCCTCGTATTCCAGGAACTCGTCGGCCTCTATCTTTGCCTTGAATTCCTCTGGGGTGAGAAAGAAGTATTCCACGCCGTGCTGTTCCGTGCCGCGTGGAGGGCGCGATGTGGCGCTGATGCTGAATACCAGGTTCAACTCGGGGTGCTCCTTCGTGAGCCACTGCACTATGGTGCTTTTGCCGCTACCGCTTGGAGCGCTGAATATAAGACATTTTCCGTTCATGTTGAATTCTTTTTCTTCTTTTTACAGTTCGGCATCAAAGTACGTTCAGTACCTGTTCCTTTATCTGCTCCAGTTCGTCCTTCATCATCACCACAATGTTCTGCATCTCTGCCTGGTTGGACTTGGAACCGGTGGTGTTTATCTCTCTGCCCATCTCCTGGGCTATGAAACCCAGTTTCTTGCCCTGCCCGTATTCACCGTCCAGAGTTTCGCGGAAGTAATCCAGATGGTGGAACAGACGCTGCTTCTCCTCGTTGATGTCCAGTTTCTCTATGTAGAAAATCATCTCCTGCTCCAGGCGGCCCCTGTCGTACTCCACCTCGGGGATGGAAGAAAGGGCGTCCACCAGTCGCTGGCGAATCTTCTCGGTACGTGCCTTCTCGTAAGGTTCGATACTCTTCATCAAAGTCTCTATGTTGTCCGCCTTCTCGCGGAACTTCTGCTCCAGAGCCTTGCCCTCCTGGGTGCGGAAATCCATCAGCTGGTTCACTGCCTGTTCGGCCACGGTGCGTGCCACGTTCCATTCCTCTTCGGTCAGTTCCTCCACGGTTTCCTGCTTGCTGACGGCATCCGGCATCTTCAGGATTACCTCCGTGAGATTTTCGGGCACGGGTATGCCGTATTGCGTGTTTGCCTCGTGGAACTGCTGGATGTATTTCTGCATCAGCGGAATGTTCAGTTTGGCTGTCTGCTCCACTTCGTCGCGCTCTATCCACAGGGAGAACTCCACCTTGCCGCGCAAAAGGGTGTTGCTGATCATGGCACGCAGTTCCATTTCCTTCTCGCGGTAGCACGCGGCTATGCGTACGGTCAGGTCCAGGGCCTTGCTGTTCAGGGATTTTATCTCGGCGGTAATCTTCTTGTCGTTGTATGTGGCAGAAGCCTTACCGTATCCGGTCATTGAAAGTATCATACCTTATATAATATAAAATTTGTCTGCAAAAATAGCAAAAATTCGGCAGAAAAGACTAACTTTGTCTTCGAAATGTGCAAGCAAGCGCCAAAAAAGACAATAACCGGAGTGTATGGGGGAAGTTTCAATCCCATACACCTTGGTCACACCTCCATGGCACGGGAAATAGTACGCCAAGGTTTGGTGGACGAGATGTGGTTGGTGGTCAGCCCACAGAATCCTTTGAAGGACAGTGGTTTGTGGGACGATGGCTTCCGCCTCGAACTTGCACGGACGGCAGTTCGTGATGTAGAGGCGGTGGAGGTGTCGGATGTGGAGTTCGGTTTGCCAAAGCCTAACTATATGGTCAACACCTTGGAAACGCTTTCCGCCCAATTCCCCGACCGTGAGTTTGTGTTGGTGATAGGACAGGACAATTGGGATTGTTTCCATCGCTGGTACAAATGGGAAGACATCCTTCAGCGTTACCGTCTTATGGTACTCCCCCGGCAAGCGGGAGAACCATGCGATGATGCACGGCGGAATGAGGTTTGCGGACGGGTCACCTTCGTGGACACGCCGCTGATAAACATCAGCAGTACGTGGATACGCTCGCAAATCATCGACAATCCACAATACAAAGGCGAGGGTTTGGACTCCAAGGTATGGGAAATGATAAGGGAAAAAATGTTATGACAAGGATATTTACAATACTTCTGGTTGCAGTGTTCATGGCACTGCCTTCCAGAGCTCAGGACACTCCCCTGCGGAAATACGACGTGGCTCCGTGGTCTTACGAGCACGTCTTCGTGGATTATGTCAAGGACTACCGTTCGCATCTGATAAACTCCAATGGCGGACAGTACGTGGGGCAGGTCGACGACCGCTATGCCTTGTATGGTTATGGCCAGTATATCAACGATTCCGGAGATATTGTCATAGGCAAATTCCGTCAAGGAGAACTCATGCAGGGAATTACTTTGGGCAAGGACAACGCTACGGTTGGAAGCAAGGGTTTTTATTGCAGTTATAGCCTGACGTCAGGCAAGTTGCAATACATCAGCATGCACGGAGGTCGCGAACTCCTGGAAGTGACAGATAGCACCGACTATAGTTTTATGTCGCAAACCTTTGCCAATGGTGACAGGTATGTGGGCGAGTTCTATAAGGGCAAACGTCATGGCCTGGGCATATACT
Source organism: Bacteroidaceae bacterium (assembly GCA_017503065.1). Next base: position 38,598 of record JAFVTT010000034.1, read on the forward strand.
ATTATGCCGACGGTGGCTTGTGGTATGGAAGTTTTGTCAATGACATACGTTGCGGTTTCGGTGCGTGGTTCAAGTTGGACAACGATATGGTCATCGGTCTTTGGGAGGGCGAGGACGAGCGCAGAAGGGTATATGTGCCCCTAAGATGATAGTGGTATGGTAAATATTTCTCTCATAGGTCTTGGCCAGCGGGGACAGGTCACACTCGAGCGCCTTGGGCGTGTGCCGAATGCCAATGTCATGGTCAAGTGCGACGTTGAGACGGATTGGCGCGAAGCCGCCACCCATCCCGATGTGGATCTTGTGTGGATATGCACCCCATGGGAATGGCATATGCGTATGGCCGTAACTGCCATGCAGGCAGGAAAGGACGTGGCCCTGGAGGTACCTGCCGCCATGACGGTGGCAGATTGCGAGACTCTGGTCAGGGTGGCACGCGAGACAGGCAGGCATTGCGTCATGCTGGAGAACTGTTGCTACGACACGTGGCACCTCGGAGTCAGGGAGATGGTTCGCCGAGGCATGCTCGGACGCATCAAGCACCTTGAGGGGGCTTACGCCCATACCGTGCCCGAAGGCTGGATGCGTGCCCATGGGCGCAGGCAGGGAGGCAACCCTTACCCCACGCATGCTTTGGGCCCCATGTGCCAGTTGTTGCCGGAAGGGGACACTCTGGATTATCTCGTTTCCCTGTCGTCGCCCATTCCCGGCGACCACACTAACACCTCGTTGATTCGCTCCGTTTCAGGCGTGAGCATGCTTTTGCACTATGACATTTCCACTCCACGCCCCTATAGCCGTATGCAGACGGTGTGTGGCACATTGGGCTTTTTGCAAAAGTATCCCCTGCCTACCGTGTGTCTGGAGTCCAAGGATGGCAATGTCGAACTGAGTGGCGATGAGGCCGTAAAATACGTCGAGGGGTTCATTCCGCCGTATTTCAAAAGTATGATAGACGAAGGGAAGGCCATCGGTGTCCCCAACGTGATGAACTATATGATGGACCGCCGTCTGCTGGATTCCATCGAGAAGATACGCGAGGCGCGTACCGCGGGATGTCCAGAACCGTCGTGCCTGGATATGGACGTCTACGATGCGGCTCTTTGGTCGTCGGTCATAGAACTCACCGACCTGTCTGCACGTCAGGGATCCGTTCCGGTAATGTTCCCCCGATTTGTCATCGCTTACGACAAGACAAAATCATCGTGACGACAAGGGCGAATCATCGTGATGACGAGGGCGAATCATCGTGATGACAAATTATGTATGTCATGATAAAGACAACCGGTCTTCAACATCAGCCGAAATACTACCAGCAGGGGATGCTTTCATTTGCATGTGAAAGCATCCCCTGCTGGTATGGTATGGATAGGGTCTTAACCCAGATATGAGCGCAGTATGCCGGTCTTGTTGGCATTGCGGAGTTTGCGGATGGCCTTTTCCCTGATTTGGCGCACACGTTCTCTGGTCAGGCCGAAGCGGTCGCCTATTTCCTCCAGGGTCATTTCCGGCTGTGCAATGCCGAAACTCATCTCAATGATGTCACGTTCGCGCTCGTTGAGAATCTCCAGCGCACGTGAAATCTCCATCTGCAGACTCTCGTTTATGAGGGTGTGGTCGGCGGCCGGAGCATCGGTGTTCTCCATTACGTCCAGAGGACTGTTGTCCTCGCCCTCCACGAAGGGTGCATCCACACTGACGTGGCGTCCGCTGGCACGCAGGCTGTCGTTAATCTTCTCGGGAACCTCGTTTACCAGTTCTGCCAACTCCTCAGGGCTGGGCTTGCGCTCGAACTCTTGTTCGAACTTGGTGATGGCCTTGCTTATCTTGTTTACGGCGCTGACCTGGTTCAGGGGCAGACGCACGATGCGGCTCTGCTCTGCCAGAGCCTGCAGGATTGTCTGGCGAATCCACCATACGGCATAACTGATGAACTTGAAACCGCGGGTTTCGTCGAACTTCTCGGCGGCCTTGATGAGGCCGACATTGCCCTCGTTGATTAGGTCGGGGAGACTGAGACCCTGGTTCTGGTACTGCTTTGCCACAGACACCACAAAGCGCAGGTTGCTCTTTACCAAAATGTCCAATGCCTGGCGGTCGCCTTTGCGGATGCGCTGGCTGAGTTCAACTTCCTCTTCTACTGTCAGAAGTTGCTCGCGTCCGATTTCCTGAAGATACTTGTCCAGTGACTGGCTGTCGCGGCTGGTAATGCTCTTGGTGATTTTTAGTTGTCTCATTATGCCTTTTTTAATTGTTTGTCATCCTGTTGTTCCGGCGAAAGTGCCGAAACTGCATATTTCAGCGCGCAAAGCTACGCTTTTTTATTGTAATTGCCAAGGAAAAGACGGCGAAATGTTAAAAAGAGGCCTCGAATTCAAAGTATTTTGGACATCCGAGACGTTGATAAACCATAATTTCTTACCTTTGCGCGAAAAATATTTACGATAATGGCACAACAAGAAGACGTTTTCAAGAAAATCATTTCCCATTGCAAGGAATATGGCTTTGTTTTCCCCTCAAGCGACATATACGACGGTCTGGGCGCAGTGTACGACTATGGCCAGAACGGTGTTGAACTGAAGAACAACATCAAGCAGTACTGGTGGCAGTCCATGGTATTGCTTCACGAGAATATCGTAGGTATCGATGCCGCTATTTTCATGCACCCCACCGTATGGAAGGCCAGCGGACACGTGGATGCTTTCAACGATCCCCTGATTGACAACAAGGACAGCAAGAAGCGCTACCGCGCCGACGTGCTGATAGAGGATCAGTTGGCAAAGTACGACGAGAAGATTGACAAGGAAGTGCAGAAGGCCGCCAAGAAGTACGGCGAGGCTTTCAACGAAGCAGAGTTCCGTGCCACCAATGCACGCGTGCTGGAGAACCAGCAGAAGCGCGATGCCTTGCACGAGCGCTTTGCCAAGGCTCTGAACGACGGTGACCTGGCCGAACTCCGCCAGATTATTCTGGACGAGGAGATAGCATGCCCCATCAGCGGCACCAGAAACTGGACAGAAGTACGTCAGTTCAACCTGATGTTCTCCACCGAGATGGGTTCCACCGCCGATGGCGCCAACAAGGTGTACCTCCGTCCCGAGACCGCTCAGGGTATCTTCGTAAACTACCTGAACGTGCAGAAGACCGGACGCATGAAGTTGCCCTTCGGCATAGCACAGATAGGCAAGGCCTTCCGCAACGAGATCGTAGCACGCCAGTTCATTTTCCGCATGCGCGAGTTCGAGCAGATGGAGATGCAGTTCTTCGTTAAGCCCGGCACAGAACTGGATTGGTTCGGCCAGTGGAAGCAGACACGTATGGCATGGCACCAGGCCCTGGGCTTCGGTGCTGACAACTACCGTTTCCACGACCACGACAAGTTGGCCCACTATGCGAATGCCGCCACCGACATCGAGTTCCACATGCCCTTCGGTTTCAAGGAGGTGGAAGGTATCCACTCTCGCACCAACTTCGACCTGTCCAGCCATGCCAAGTACAGCGGCAAGAAGATAGAGTACTTCGACCCCGAGACAAACGAGTCATACACTCCGTACGTTATCGAGACTTCTATCGGCGTTGACCGCATGTTCCTGTCCATCATGTGCCATAGTTATGAGGAGCAGCAGTTGCCCGACGGACAGACACGTACCGTACTGCACCTGCCCGCAGCCTTGGCTCCCGTCAAGTTGGCGGTGTTCCCCCTGACCAAGAAAGACGGCATGCCCGAGAAGGCTCAGGAAATCATGAACGACCTGCGCTTCCACTTCAACTGCAAGTACGAGGAGAAGGACCAGATAGGCAAGCGCTACCGTCGTATGGATGCCATCGGCTGTCCCTTCTGCGTTACCGTTGACCAGCAGACTTTGGAGGACAACACCGTCACCCTGCGTGAGCGCGACAGCATGGAGCAGCGCCGTGTGCACATCTCTGAACTCCGCGGCATCATCGAGGACCAGGTGAGCATCACCAGCCTGCTGAAGAAGTTGCTCTAATCCCTATTCCATATCCACCCCTTAAAGCGAACCGGAGAGTTGATGAAGAAATATCTGTATATATTGTTTGCGGCTGTACTGGGTTTGGTGTCTTGTAGCGAGACAGACAACACCTATAATCCCTATGAGGATTGGCAAAGCCGCAATGCCAAGTGGTATGAAGACACCGTGCAGGTGGCCCGTCAGGCCATAGCACAGGCAAAGGCCGAGCATGGAGAAGATTGGGAGGAGCACTGCCAATGGCGCATGTACAAGTCCCTCTTCAGGTCAACGGCCTCCGTAGGTCCTGTTACGGACAGCATCTGCATCCGCATCCTGGAGCGTGGCACAGATCCTTCAGGGAAAGGTTCGCCTGCCTATAACGACTCCATCCATATCAGTTATAGAGGTTGGCTAATGCCCACCTACAACTATACGGGCAACGGTTCGGAGATGGGCATGGTTCAAGACGTCTTTGATACCAGTTATTACGGAGAGTACAATCCGGAAACCTCGGCTCCCACTCTGATGAGCGTGCGCAATCTGATAGAAGGTTTCAGCACCGCCATCCAGTATATGGTAGAGGGCGACGACTGGATGATTTTCATCCCCTACACCTTGGCATACGGCACTGAGGGAAGCGGAAAGATTCCCGGTTATTCCACCCTCCAGTTCCGTGTCCACATGGTACGCTGGTATGAAAGCGGTACAGGCGTACCGGGCGGATGGGAGTAAAACGTAAGGGAAATTCCTAAGCGACATAACAAAAAAACAATCATAAATAAAGGAGGCCATCTCGATGTGAAGATGACCTCCTTTGTTGTTGTTGTGTGCTACGCAATGTTATGCCATACGACGCTCATTGCCTTACCCCTGGAACTTGGGGTCGTTCTGTATGAGCCATTCGGCTATCTGTACGGCGTTGAGGGCGGCACCCTTCTTTATCTGGTCGCTCACCAGCCAGAAGGTGAGGCCGTTGGGGTTGCTGATGTCCTTGCGGATACGGCCCACGTAGACATCGTCGCATCCCTCCAGGAAGAGGGGCATGGGGTATTCCTTCTTCTCGGGCTCGTCCTGAAGGCGCAGGCCGTTGCCGTTGCGTACAGCCTCCTTGAACTCCTCCACGCTTACGGGACGCTCTGTCTCTGCCCAGATGGCCTCAGAGTGGCAACGCAGAGAGGGCACGCGAACGCACATTGCAGAGCAGTCGGCATCGGTGTGCATGATCTTCTTTGTCTCGTGGAACATCTTCATCTCCTCCTTGGTGTAGCCGTTGTCGGTGAACACGTCAATCTGGGGGATTACGTTGAAGGCCAACTGGTATGCGAACTTCTCTACGGTGGGTTTCTCGCCGGCCAGCACCTGGCGGTACTGCTCGAACAGTTCTGCCATGGCGGCGGCGCCGGCACCGCTGGCAGCCTGATAACTGGCCACGTGGATGCGGCGGATGTGGCTGATGTTCTCCAGAGCCTGCAGGGCCACTACCATCATGATGGTGGTGCAGTTGGGGTTGGCTATGATGCCGCGGGGGCGGTCCAGTGCGTCCTTGGCATTGCACTCGGGCACTACCAGGGGCACGTCCTCGTCCATGCGGAATGCGCTGGAGTTGTCTATCATCACGGCACCATGCTTGGTGATGGTCTCGGCAAACTCCTTGCTCGTGCCGCCACCGGCGCTGGTGAAGGCAATGTCCACGCCCTTGAAGTCATCGTTGTGCTGGAGGAGTTTCACTTCTATCTCCTTGCCACGGAAGGTGTATTTGGTTCCGGCGCTGCGCTGGCTGCCGAAAAGCAACAGTTCGTCAATGGGGAAGTTGCGTTCATCCAGAACGCGCAGGAATTCCTGACCTACGGCACCGCTGGCGCCTACAATCGCTACTCTCATCGTTTATCTTTTTTTGTTTTGATTACTCTGTTTGACAATTTGCGTGCAAAATTACGGAAAATATTATAAATAAGGTGTACTCTTGCCTATAAATAGCACAAAAAACATTACCTTTGCATGAAATTATACACACAGGACATGCTTCAGATACTGACATCCATACACATGCCGATGGCATTGGTCACAGACCCCACGTGGGTGTTCTTCGTGGTACTGATGATTATCCTGTTTTCTCCTATCCTGCTCCGCCGCCTCCGCACGCCCCACATCATAGGCTTGATATTGGCCGGTGTGATGATAGGCCAGCATGGCTTCAACATCATAGAGAGGGACAGGAGTTTTGAAATCTTCGGTCAGGTGGGAATATACTTCATCATGTTCCTGGCCGCACTGGAGATGAACATGGGCAGTGTGCACCAGTATGGGCGCAAGGGCTTCCTGTTCGGCATGATAACCTACTGCGTGCCGTTTGCCCTCGGTTTCCTGGCCGCGCACTATCTGCTTGGCTTCGGTGCCATCACGTCGGTCCTGCTCAGTTGTATCCTTGCCTCGCATACGCTGATAACGTATCCCATAGTGAGCCGTTTCGGTTTGTCGCGGCATCCTGTGGTGACCGTTTCCGTGGTGGCCACGGCGGTGGCCCTGTTCGTGGCCCTGCTTGTGCTGGCCATTGCGGTAGGTTCGTTGCAGGAGACAGACTGGAGGTTCTGGGCGTTCTTTACGGTGAAGTGCCTGGCATACGGGGCGTTCATCATATATGCCTATCCCAGGATAGGGCGCTGGTTCCTGCGCAGGTACGACGAACCGATAATGCAGTTCATCTTCATCCTTTCATTGGTTTTCCTGAGTGCCGCCCTGGCGGAACTGGCAGGATTGGAGGGATTGTTGGGAGCGTTCCTCGCAGGTCTGTCGGTAAACAGGCTCATCCCCCGTACCTCGCCCCTCATGTCGTACATCCAGTTTGTGGGCAATGCCCTGTTCATCCCCTATTTCCTGATAGGCGTGGGCATGCTCATCGACCTTAGGGTACTATTCGGCGACATGGATACAATATGGATTGTGGTGGTGATGGTACTGGTGGGCACGTTCTCCAAATGGCTGGCTTCCTATGTCATGAGCCGCTTCTCCAAGGACCTGAAGGGAGGTTCCCTGCTGATGTTCGGCCTTACCAACGCGCATGCCGCAGGTGCTTTGGCCATAGTGATGATAGGCACCGACCCGAAAGTGAACCTGATGGATGCCTCGGTGCTCAACGGCACGGTGATGCTGATACTCTTCTCTTGCATAATAAGCAGTTTTGCCACCAGCGAGGGAGCACGGCGCCTGGCCCTTGTGGACACGGACACCGAGGAGAACCAGGGTGCATGGCACGGCAAGTGCCTGGTTACGTACAGCCAGCCGGACAGTGTGGGACTTCTGACCCAGTTGGCACTGATAATACGAAATTCCCGTATCCCCGACAGTCTGATGGGCCTTACCGTCACTCTCAACGACTACGACGGGGAGGCACAAGGCTACCGCGAGGCCCAGCGCATGCTGGAGGAGGCCACCTCGGTGGCATCGGCTGCGGAGGTTGACCTGAAGACCCTCTCGCGCCTGAGCACCAACATAGCGGGCGGTATCCTGCACACCATACGCGAATACGATTGCGGTGAGGTGATGGTATGCCTTACCGACCGCACCACGGGCATGCCCAAGTCCAGCCTCGGACCGGTCATAGACCATGTGCTGGAGGGAACAAACCGCGAGGTCATGGCCGTGCGCCTTATTGTCCCGCCAGGCACCTTGCACAAGGTAATCGTTGCCGTTCCGCAGAAGGCAGAGTACGAGGCAGGCTTCTACAAGTGGCTGGAGCACGTCTGCCGTATGGGAGAGCAACTGGATTGCCAGTTGGAGTTCCATGCCCACCCCGACACCATGCCCAACATAAAGAGTTACATGTGGCGCTACCATGTGTCCCTGCGTGCCGAGTACATTGAGATGGCCCTGTGGACAAAGATCATCTCCCTGGCACAAAGGGCCGGTTCCGACGAGATGGTGGTATTCGTCAGCGCACGACCCGGTTTCATCTCCTATAAGGGTTCGTTCGCAGGCCTGCCCCTGATGATACACAGATATTTCAGTCATACCAGCGTAATGCTGCTATACCCCGACCAGTGGTCATGATAAAGATAGAAGACATAAGGAAGAGTTTCGGCAACCTGCAGGTGCTGAAGGGCATCAGCCTGGAAATTGGCAAGGGCGAGGTGGTGAGCATCGTGGGTTCCAGCGGTGCAGGCAAGACCACCCTGTTGCAGATCGTAGGCACACTGGACAAGGCCGACTCGGGACGTGTCGTCATTGCCGGCGAGGACGTGACGAACCTTTCCTCCGACCGCATGGCGCGTTTCCGCAACAAACACATAGGTTTCGTGTTCCAGTTCCACCAACTCCTGCCCGAATTCACGGCGCTGGAGAACGTGATGATGCCTGCCTTCATAGCAGGAACCTCGCACAAGGAGGCCAAGAAGCGTGCCATGGAACTGCTCGACTTCATGGGGCTCTCCGAGCGTGCTGCACACAAGCCCAACGAACTCTCCGGCGGCGAGAAGCAGCGTGTGGCGGTAGCACGTGCCCTGATGAACAACCCCGAACTGGTGCTTGCCGACGAACCTTCGGGCAGTCTTGATACCAAGAACAAGGAGGAACTGCACCGCCTTTTTTTTGACCTTAGGGATAAGTTCGGACAGACCTTCGTCATCGTCACCCACGACGAAACCTTGGCATCGCTCACCGACCGCACCATCAGGATGAAGGACGGGGTGATAGTGGACTGACCCTCCCCCTTACCCCAACGGACCCGGCGGACCCCTCCCCAACCCTCCCCTGTATGGGAGGGAGTAGTTACAACCAACAATGAATATTAACCTTTAACAAAATCCTCATTCCCCAGTACTATAAACTCCCTCCCATATAGGGGAGGGTACGGGGAGGGGTCCACATCAAGCAGTAGGGACACGGCATGCCGTGTCCGAAAGATAACAACGTATAACACAGGCGGACACGGCATGCCGTGTCCCTACAATATCAAAATCCTCATTCCCCAGTACCATATACTCCCCTCCCTTGGGAGGGGTAAGGGGGTGGGTCCGATAAACATATGAACATAAAATTAGGACAAATAAACACCCTTAGGGTGGTAAAGCAGGTTCCCTTCGGATACTATCTGGATGGCGGACGCATACATGGCGAGATACTACTGCCACAGAACGAGTTGGAGGGTGATGTGGCCATAGGCCAGGAAGTGGAGGTATTCCTGTATCTCGACCAGGAAGAGCGCCTCATTGCCACCATGCGCAAACCTCTGGCACAGGTGGGCGACTTTGCCTTCCTGGAGGTGGCATGGGTCAACAACTTCGGTGCTTTCTTGGGCTGGGGCCTCATGAAGGACCTCTTCGTCCCCTTCCGCGAGCAGAAGATGAAGATGGTGAAGGGTCAGAGTTACATCGTGCACATTCATCTGGACGAGGACAGCAACCGCATAATGGCCAGCGCCAAGGTGGAACGCTATCTGGACCACGGCATTGCTCCCTACCGCCGTGGCGACGAGGTGGACATCCTCGTGTGGCAGAAGACCGACCTCGGTTTCAAGGTAATCATAGACAACCGTTGGGGCGGACTCCTCTACGACTCGCAGGTGTTCCGCGACTTGCGCACAGGCATGCGCACGCGTGCATATATAAATAAGGTGCGCGAGGACGGCAAGATAGACGTCACCCTCACCCGTCAGGGTCAGGAAGGTGTGGCCGACTTCAGCGACATCCTGCTGGCATACCTTCAGGACAACGGCGGCCATTGTCCTTTGGGCGACAAGAGTCCTGCCGAGGACATTGCCCAGACATTCAACGTCAGCAAGAAGGTCTACAAGAAAGCCGTAGGCGACCTCTACAAGCGCCGCCTCATCACCATCACAGACGAAGGAATACGTTTGACATAATAATTACTGCCAAGCATTTAACCCAAATCGGTCATTAGCGCAGAACAGTTTAATGACCGATTTGGGTCTAATAGTAGGGACGCTGCGTGCAGCGTCCGCTTTGTTTTTCCCATTGTTGAACGACCGCATCACGCTGCATCCCTGTCATTTAACCAGCATTTTTTCGTTGTTTTCCTAAATACTGTGTCTAAAGTGCCCCAAAAATCATCGTTTTAGACCACCTATCGTGTAATACTGTGTCTAAAGTGATGAAAAATCCGTCGTTTTAGACCACTTATCGTGAGATACCATGTCTAAAGTGATGAAAAGTCTGCTTTCGCTCACCGTTCATCGCTGCTTTTCGGACGCTACACGCAGCGTCCCTTTCATTGACTGGTGTTTCGCTTCAACGAACAAAGTGGATGATGATGCCAAGCATTATGCATGGATGTCGTGAGGATGATTTTTACCGCTATTGGGCACTCATTTTGTCGCTATTAGCCGTTCATCTAACCGCTATTAGCTCTTCGGCGAGGCACTATTGGCGTATGTAAAAAGGCTATCATACGTAGACATGCGGGACCACAGTCGGCAGATTCTTGTTGGTGGTAGTGAGGGAAAACGTTTGGATATGTGCATAATTGGATAAATTGTTATATATCGTTCTTATTCAAAACTTCTGAGTATTCTTAATCCATTGATACGCTTTCTGAAGTATAAATCGCAGTGTCATGTTCCATATCTTAGACTGTAAGTGTGCATTCATAGATACAGAATTGAGATTAATTTGTAATTAAAACTTCAAAGATTTATCGGTTTACAATTAGTTAATTCTTCATGATTTATTGGGTAACGGTGTAACCATTTAGCTATCGGCATAGAATGAACAATAGACATATCATCAAAGATTTTAAATATTGAATATAGTTTGCTGCTATTCAATTTGAATATGGTGTAGTAAAAACTTTGCACCTAATAGGTAGTTGGATGCCTTATGCTTTATTTTTTATTGAGTATTATTTCTTTTTGTTCAAGTTACACTTGTAAGACAATCTTAAAAGAAAATAGGATGGCAGACTGAAACTTTGCAGTTCAGTACTTCCATATTCGTTAAGACTATATTTTACTGATGTATAACTACGAAACAAATCAACGGCAGTAAGTCTGACAAGCATTTTATCACCACGTAAAAAATGACGACCTATGGTTATGTTGCATACACAATTATTACTATTGAAATCGGGGGTGCTATATCCTCTATGATGAATCATTCCTAAAGAAGCCATGAACGATATTTTAGCCGGTAATTTTAAAGTAGCATCGACTCCATATGAGTAGTTCATAATGTTGTCTTGCTCCATACTTTTATTAGTTAACGCGGAGCGTTGCCATTGGATATCACCCTTAACATCAACTCTATTATTTCCTTTTTCATAAGTAAAAATCAAGGTCTCTTTAATGTCAAGCATACGAAGTGATTTTCGCTCTGTACTTTTGAACGTCTCCGTGGTGACATAGTTTTGGTTTTGAGCATAGCCAACAGATGTTTCAGAGGATATATAATATGGACTTTCATCACCTAATCTCCATGAATTCCTGGAACCTATACTCAAATGCCAAACTCCATCAATATTAATTGGTTTGTGCACAAATCGTCCCGTTTTGGTGTTGTAAGAGTATGATTGGGTTATTTTATCTTGATACCAGTTCCACTTGGCTTTTAGAATGTGTTGTCTTGTTTTGTGGCTATTATCTAAATAGAATATACTATTTGACAATATTTTTTCATTTTTTAGATGTTGGTTTCCTACGTACCAGTGCAGAGTGTTAGTAGTATTAGCCGTATTAACCAACATAAGCGCATCTGGAAGAATAGATTCATAGTTTATTTTAAAATCTATAGTTCTTCGTTTTTTGCCATAAGAGAAACTGAGGCTTGGTTCGAAAAGCCAATAATTACGTATTGAACTAGTGTCAGTATGGTCTTTTGAATAGACAAAACATTGATTTGCAAATCGTAAAGGTAATGATAACACAAATGAGGTATTTGATTCATCGGTCCACTTCTCATAAGTATACGAAAACGCTGCCTTTGCAAATCTGTTTGTCTGCTTTAGGTTGTAACTATTCTGCTCATCTCTGGCAAGGAGATTGATGTCAAAACGCGTGTCTTGTTCCAAATGATGTTTTTGATCATATGATAGGCTCAATTTATATGTACCATTTCTAAAATCTTTTATGGAATATGTCGTTCCCAACTGAAAGTTCAGATTACTGAATGAGGAATTTATATCATAGTTGTTATAAAAATTTGATTGCATAAAGAGTGTTTGTCTATTCTCTGTTCCTCGGAGTTTATTGTTGTCATAATTGATTAAGGCACTGACGTCAATAACATCACCCCAATTTAGTTTATGTGTGGATGCTATGCTATGAGATAAAGATATTTTTCTTGCGTTGGTGGTTGATTGGAAATCTTGGAATGATGCTGGGCTCTTGTATTCTTGGGATGAAATATTCTTGCTATCGGAATATAGTATGTTTGTCTGCATCAGGAAATAAAATGGGACTTTCAAGGTAAATGTATTACGAGCAGATACATTAAAAGAAGAGGTGTTGTTTTGGTTGTACGTGGAATCCCTCATTATAGAGTCTGCTGCTAATATTGTCTCTGCATACTGTGTATCCTCATTCTTGGCATCGGCCCATCCAACGTAAACCTCCGTATCGTTTTTCCATTTATCTGCATCAATACTAACATTGCCCTGCAGTGTCTCTCTGGTGGTGCGACCTATTCTATAAAAATCGTTATTTTCATCCCATTGACCATCTCCCCAAGGTTTATATTCTGAATTTAGATTATTGGCATTGCCAATCAACGTTATTCGCGAATGGTCTGTGAATCTCATTCCAAATAATCTTCCCCAAAAAGCATCCTGCGTACCACCACCAACCTCTACATTGGCGATGTAGCCCTGCTGGTATTGCCTCTTCATGTTTACATCCATTACATAGTCTTTCTTTTCATTTTCCAATCCAGCATATACCGTACGCTCAGTATCTCGATAATATACTTTTACGTTCTGTACCATGTAATAAGGCAGATTTTCTAACATTACCCTGTTGTTACCTTTAAAGAAATCTTTGCCATTAAGAAGCATGTAATCGATTTTCTTTCCATTGACGAAAATTTCTCCATTATCCTTTAATTCCACACCAGGCAACTGTTTGATAAGTCCATCCAACATACTGCCATCAGCCACATTGAATGCATCTGCATTAAAAATAACGGTATCACCTCGGTGTACAACCTTGATTTTAGTTGCCACCACCTCTAACTGCTCAAGAGTTTTTTCAAAAGCACGTGACCTACGCTTCATATATATGCATGGTAGGTCTATTTGAGTGTTTCTAGCAATACGTTTTAGATCATATGTCATATAAGTTGTTTCATAGTCTTTATGCTCGACCTTCAGTATGTATTTATTTTTTCGAGCTGGTACACGGAACGAAAAGAAAGCATCGTTATTGAATACCATTGCTTCAAAATTGGATATTTCAATACTATCTGATGTCATCAATGTTATCTTGGTGCCATTTTGACCAATTTCAGTGAAGCTATCGAGGACTTTGCCTACAAGCAATATACTCCTATCTGTTCCTTTGGTCTGTGCAAATATTTGCACTGTTTGTAGAGTAAGTAAAAATAATAATAATAGTTTATTTTGCTTTTTGGTCATATTTAAATATCATAGTTCATAGTCGTAAATAGGCATCCAAATATCGTCATTTTGCGGTAATGCTCCGTATTTAACTTTTATTCGTAGTAATAGAAAGTCGAAATCGTATATCTCCAGTCTCGACTCTAAATTAAACCCAAATCGGTCATTGGACCACTTTAATTAAATACTACAATAAAAATAGTATAACACAATTATTCGTCCACCACGCAACCGTCGAAGAGGTTGACTATGCGGTCGGAATAGGCGGCATCTCGTGCCGAGTGTGTCACCATCACTATTGTTGTACCTTCGCGATGCAATTCGCGCAACAGCCCCATCACCTCCAGACCATTCTTCGAGTCAAGGTTTCCCGTAGGCTCGTCGGCCAGGATTACCTTGGGTTGCATCACCACGGCACGTGCTATGGCAGTACGTTGTTGCTGACCACCCGACAGCTGAGAGGGGAAGTGCTTGGCACGATGCTCAATGGCCATACGTTTCAGGGCATCGGTGATGCGACGCTTGCGCTCGTCGGCAGGAACTTTCATGTACAATAGAGGCAGTTCGATGTTTTCCTCTACGGTAAGTTCGTCAATCAGATTAAAGCTCTGGAAGATGAAGCCCAGTGTGCCACGTCTAATCACATTGCGCTCCTTTTCGGTCAGTGCGCACATATCTCTGCCATCAAGGAAATACTGACCATCGGTGGGTCTGTCCAGCAAGCCAAGAATATTCAGCAGCGTAGACTTGCCACAACCCGAAGGTCCCATTATGGCTACAAACTCGCCCTGCTTTACCTCAAGGGAAACGTTAATCAATGCATGCGTCTCAACCTCCTCCGTGCGAAACACTTTTGATATACTATCAGTCTTAATCATAATATTATCTCGTTAAATTTTCTAATCCATTATCTATACTCGTTCCTCTGCACTCTGTACTCTTTCCTCTACGCCTTAATCACCTCTGCTGGTTTCTCCCTGAAGCACTGGCGCACCTTCCATGCCACCATGGATGCTACCAGTATGCCTATGCCAAGTACAATGTACACGGGCTGTTGCCATCCCAGTGTGATGCAGGAACTAAAGGTTTGCAACCACAATGTCATCAGGTAATAGCCCGTACAGATGCCAATCGTGGCGCCTATGAGCACAATGAACATATAGGTGCGGAGAGTGGTGCGAAGGCACACCCCATAGTTTGCACCGAAGATGCGACGGATTGCAAGGGAGCGGCGCTGGCGTTGGAGGTCGGCACTGACGAGAGTGAGAAGACCGAAGAACGCTATGCCAAAGCCTACGACAGAAAGTATGGAATATAGCCACAGATAGTTCTGCTCCTTCTCGTAAGTATCAGATATCATATCTCCAAAGTTGACCACACGGACAAGTCCGGCATCCACATTCATGTCCCTACGACGCAACAGTTCCTCCACAGCCGCTATACCTTCTTTCTCCTTGCCGGGATGGAAACAGAAGTAGGCAACATTTGTGTCCCAGTTATTGTGATAATGGCTATAGGCAACCAAGTAGGGTTCTTGATGCATATTTATTGTACAAATATCCAGGATACCTACTGCTTCCAAACCATTTGGCAGAAAGGGATTCTCTGGTGTGATGCCAAAATACTTCGCGGTATTTGTACCGAGTAAAATCTGACCCATTTTCATTTCAAACTCCCCATCTGCATCTTTCCATAGATTTGGCTTGATTTCGAATAGACGCATTGCAGCAGGAGTCAATTGCAAGGTCCACATATTCTTGTCAAATCCCTCAAAGGGCGTGACAGTATTTGAGGTAACATCATAAAACGGGGCTTGTACGATACAGGTGTCTACTGCTGCTATTGATGCAACCTCATGTGCAAATTCGGTGGAACTGACCAGAACCTGGTCTTTTGCATCAGTAGTTTTTATAGTGTAGACTTTGTGTGCATTAAATCCCAAGCCATCGTGGCTGACATACCTCAATTGTCTGCCACCATTCCACACCAGAAAGAGCAATAATACGCTGACGCTTATCTGCGTTGTTACAAAGATATGGTTCAAGAACGAGGATTTGCCTTGCGGTGCGCCATGGATGGCTTTCTTGTACTTTTTGTGTTGCAGATACACAGGTATTGTGCACAGAAAAATCAAGAGCACCACCATTGCGAACCATACCGTCACGAGCCATTGCATCACATCGCATTCCGGCATCTGCATATACTCCAGGAAAGCGTTGTAACCCAGTTCCTGTATTATGCACGTACAAAATCCAACGGCAAGAAGTACCAATAGCACCTCGGCATAGATGCGTCGCAAGGTGTCGGAACCTGCACCGAAACTCAATCTTAGGCGATGCTCTGTCCAACGGCTTTCGGCATTTGTATTAAGCAATGCCAAGTATGAGAATGACGCAGATATGAGCAACAAGGCAGACAGTATAAGGAATATTCCAGGATAAAGGGCTGCCTTCCAGAAACTGCTATTGCTCCACAACAGGTGAAACATTCTTACTGGTACCAGTCTTAATGCTGCTACCTTGTCCTCCATATTCTCATTGTTCTGTTCTATCAATGCCATCAAGGCCTTGCTGTCTGTGGTCCTTGTAACAATCAATGCGATATTGTGTTTACATGTGTATTTACTAAACCATGTCACATTCTCTATCTTACGATATAAAAACGCCTGAGCACCTGTAATCATGCTTCCTTCTTCTCCTTTGACTATACCACACACTTTTGCCTGTATGCTTTTGTTATGGTCTTCTTCTAAAGTTATCTCCACCATAGTACCCACTAAATCGGTTGTGCCATACAGAACCTGTGCGGCTTGTTCGGAGACGACCACTTCACCTTCTTCTTGTACAGGTCGGCCGTAGATAAAATCCGCTTGTACCACATCAAAGAATTCGGGAGTTACCAATAGCACAGGCCTAGTCTGATTGGATGCACTATCTGTCCTTCCTTTTAATTTATTGCCACTTAGTGATGCCATAGTAGCAATCATACCTTCAGGCATATTCTTTATCAGTTCGCGTGCTTTTTTTACCGTAAAGAAATAATTGGATTGTGTGAGTCCTTCTGGTGTGTATGCTTGTAAAGCATATACATCGGCATCGTCACCGATGCCATGCTCTTCGTGCGTTATTTCCCATATACCAGCAGCGGAGAATACAAAGGCAGCCATGGCAAACGACAAGATGCCCACTATGAGGCAGGTCTGTAGCCTGTTGCGCTTGATGTGGCGCAGGGCTTGAAGAAAGTTAATCAGAAGTAGTCTCATATATTTAGTATTTAAGTTTTGTTGTTGTCGCCTTTGGGGTAACTGTATTCCAGAGCGAGGCAAATGGCAGTCCTACCCTGATATTACCATGCAAAAACCGTGCCAAAACTTTAACTTGCTAATAGACGAGGTGTTACGCAAAACATCAACCTTATAAAAGTGTGCGTGTCGGCACAACAGGTGTGCGCTGGCGCACACTTTGGAACGACACAATCAAGACTGCCTACTGAGGCAGGACTATGGTGAAGGTACTGCCACGACCGGGGCTGGACTTTACCTGTAGTCGCCCACGATGCTGCTTGACGATTTGCTTGCAGAGGCTCAGACCTATGCCGGAACCTTGTGGCTTGGTGGTGAAGAAAGGAACGAAAATACTATCCATGACCTCGGGGAGTATGCCATGGCCATAGTCGCGCACGGAGATTTCAATATTGCCGTCGGCCATTCTGCTTGCATTGAGTTCGATGACGCCATCGCTGGCTTCGGATGCATTCTTGACAAGGTTGACGAGCACTTGCATCAGTTGCCTTGGGTCGGCATAAACCTTAAGAGCGGAGGGGGAGACATTGCAACGAAGCCTGTCGCCATAGAATTGCTCCAAGTCGTTGAAATATTCCTGAACAGGCACGGACTCCATCTGTGGCTGAGGGATGCGTGTGAGTTTGCGGTAATTGTTGACAAACTCCAGCAATCCCTTGCTACGGCGGTGTATCACTGCCAGAGCAGAGTCTGCACGCTCGTCCATCCCATCTGCGGATTCAGACAAGCCGATGATGGGAGTGAGTGAGTTCATTATCTCATGCGTCAGCACGCTCACCAACTTTTGCCATGCCTCTATCTCCGTTTCTTCAATCACTTCGTGTATGTCCCTAAGGCTGACAATGCGGTAGGTCTGCCTGTCCAGTACAAACTTGCGCGAGCATACCAGCATCTCGTACACCGTATTGTGATGGGTGTGCGTCACTTTATGTGCCGAGTGTGTGGCTATCCATTCCTGTGGCATGTCGCGCATGGACCCCAACATCAGTATGGAGGCACGGTTCTGCCATGTTATCTCGCCATCCTCCCTGCACACTAGCACACCAGTGTCTACCTCGTCAAGGACCTGCTCGTAGTAGTGCTGGCGTATGGCTTCGCTTTGCAGACGTTGCCTGAACATGTCGAACGTGAGGTTCAGTTCCCTGACAATGGCACGCCCAAAGCTGCCCTTGGACGAAGAAACCCTGTCCGACGTGTCGCCCATGCGTATCAGTTCTATTGTGCCAAGCATGGTGGACAATAGATGCTTTTGCATGGAGACGATATATATAATAAGGAATACCTGCACCAGCAGGCATCCGAAGGCGCTGAAGTAGAAATCGTGCAGCAGACACGCTACCAAGGCATAGACGCTCAGCGTGAGCAGGACGGTTGTGCACAGAACCTTTAGGGTTAGTCTTGTCATAGGCCGTACTTTTCCATCTTTCGGTACAACATGAATCGGGTAATGCCCAGCAGTTTGGACGCACGGCTTACATTGCCTTCGCAACGCGCCAGTGCCCGCTCTATTGAGATGCGCTCCACGGTTTCCAGGTCTAGCGTCTCTTCCGGATTGGCAGAGGGAGGCCTGTTGAAGCTATCGGCCGGCAGGTCGTTTATGCCAATAACAGACTTCTTGCACAGGATAACGCCTCGCTCTATCAGGTGTTGCAGTTCGCGCACATTGCCCGGCCAACTGTATTCCTTCAGTCGTTTGAGCAGTTCGGCAGAAAGCCCGGTGATGTTCTTGGAATACTTGCGGGCATAGATGTTGGTAAAGTGCTTTGCCAGCAGGGGAATGTCTGTAATGCGTTCGCGCAATGGCGGAACACGCAGTTCTATGGTATTGATGCGATAGAGCAGGTCCTGGCGGAAGGTTCCCTCTGCCACTGCCCTGTGTATGTCAATATTGGTGGCGCAGATAAGGCGGACATCAATGGGGACGACCTTTGTGGAACCAAGACGCGAGCATTGGCGCTTTTCTATGCATGTCAGCAATTTTGCCTGAATCTCTGTCCTTAGATTTCCTATCTCGTCCAGAAACAGGGTTCCGCCATTGGCGCTCTCCATGCGTCCTGCCTTGGCACTCAGGGCACCGGTGAAGGCACCTCGCTCGTATCCGAACAATTCGCCTTCAAATAAGGTCTCGGGTACAGCTCCCAGGTCAATGCCTACAAAGGGTTTGCTATTGCGCAAGGAATGCCTGTAGATGTATCGTGCCAGGACATCCTTGCCCGTACCGTTCTCGCCAAGGATGAGAATGTTGGCGTCCGTTTTGGCCACTTCCCTGGCAAGGGTAAGCAGCTGTTGCATGGATTCGCTTTCGCCTATTATCTCCGTGCCGGCATGCGAGGTGCCTGTGGATTGCGCTCTCGCCGTAGATTCCTCGCAGCCCAAACCTTTCAGCCGCATGGCAGAAGAAAGCATTGTCATCAGTTGGCTCCTCTCCCAAGGCTTGGGCAGGAAGTCTGTGGCACCTGCCTTAATGGCGCGTACCACTTTGGGCGTATCGCTATAGGCTGTCATCATGATAACAGCCAGGTCCTTGTCTATCTTCAGCATATCCCTGAGCAACTGGAACCCCTCTTCGCCGCTCACTGCATCGCGGGTGAAGTTCATGTCCATCAGCACTACATCTGGTTTATACTTCTTGCATAGCATCAAGGCACGCTCGGGTGTGTAGGCAACTCTTACCCATTCGCAACGTGGCGCCAACTGGTTGTTGATGGTGAAAAGCACATCTGCGTTGTCGTCAACAACAAGGATTTTTCCAAACTTCTCCATTCTATGTCAAAAGCAGATTACATTGTCATATGCACGCAAAATTATACATAATAAACGACTCTGCACAGAACAACGCCCTAAAACACCTCTCTTAAAAGTAAAAGTGTGCGAAACCGCACACTTTTACTCCTTTACACTTCCATCGTGTCCATGAACCTGCCGTACGCCAGCGCACGGCCATCAAACTCCAACGTTAGCCTTGGTTATTCATATGGCTGCCATTCAATCTTAGGATTGGTATTGTAGTACAAGCGGAAATGCTCTTCGAATGTGGATACCTTTCCGAAAGGAACAATGCATCTGTATATGAAAACCTCTTCTTTCACAGGCACCTCAGTAAGATATTCTCTGTAGAACTTTTTACGATATTCGCAGGTTGCTGGCATCTTGATGGTAAAGGCAACATGGTCATACTGTTCTTCAGGAATGTCAGCTAACCATAGAACAACTTCTTCCTGCAGCCATGTGTCTTTGGCAAAGAACTCTTTTGCGTTCAGTCTTGGTTGCTTCTGACCATAATTGAAAATCATGCTGAAATTATCCAATGTGCCTTGTGGAAGGCATGCGTTCTCTCCCCTTACGAGAAAATGCTCGCTAAGGTTTGTTCCTGGTGCCTTGCCGAAAAGAGTCTTATCTGCGGTAATGGTAAAATCACCAGTGTGTCGGGCGATATTAAATTTGCACATGGAATAATATTGTAGAAATATGGAATCTTCTGCCGTTGCGCCAGGAGCAAATTTGTGCGAACTCCGTTTTTCTTCTGGGGTATAGGTTAGTTCGGAACGTGCGCTTTCAACCAGTTTAGCAAATTGACTTTGGGCCCAGTTGTCTTTTTGTAATTCCGAGGCTACATTTGAGCCTGCTCTCTCTTGGCAAAGCAATATGCAAAAGTTGCCATAATTCAAGGGTGCGTGCTGCGCGGTACTGTCAATGTGATTATAATCGTAACTATGGTACATATTCGAAGAGTCACGAAAGTAGTAGGTGCCATAATTTACCAATATTTGAAAATCCGTGGTGTCCAAGACATAGCAAAATGTTCTTCCGAGATTCTCTGGATCATCTATCCAAGCTTCTGGTGCTGGATGGTATCCTGCTATGGGGTAGTCTTTATCGCAGGATATCATGGCAACAACCGTGAAGATAGTTAATACTACAAATGATAATTTTTTCATGAGTCTTAATATTTATATGTGATTTTATGACATTTGATAAAGACAAAGTTATGGATTTATTCCTTTTCGCACTCTTATATTTGATTTTTTTTAGATAAATTAACTATGACCCCATGGCCTTGAAATCATGTATCATCTTCTTATTCCTGTTTAGGTTGTACATACTGTCTTGTACTACCCAATCATCAGTTGGTGTGAACCAAACATCACTTGAGGTATCAACCCATCCCCATTTCATCTTGATCTGCGAAAATGTGATATTTGTAAATGTATGAACAAGTAGTTGATATTTTTATACTTTTTTCAGATTTTACTTACGCAAAAGTATAGTGTTTTACCAACAATGAGGATTAAAATCTAAACAAAAAAGTGACAAAAAAGTGACAAAATTGTGCTGAATTTACTAGGTGCGCAAGTGCAATGCGCAGATTATTAGTATATTATCCCCACTGTATTTTCAGGTGCTTATACAGGTGACAAAAAAGTGATGGAATGAAGTATTTTACTTGATAAAGAGTATTTTCTTGTCAAACTCTTCGCCAGAGCCAGGATAACCAAAGATGGTATTATGAAGTCTTTTTCTTGCATTGGTAGCATAAGAATGCTTCATATTCATGATGTATTCTATCTCGGATGGAGAGAATCGTGCTTTTACCAACATGCAAACTTGCAATTCTTTATTGGACAGCTTTCCATTCTTGTTTATCGCATATTCAAAATTTGGGAACAGATGTTTGATTGTGTCCTGAAGCTTTTTCCAATCTTTACTGGTTATTGATGCGTTTTTCTTAGTGAGGCTACTTCTGAACAGATGTACGGCTTCAGATTGACAAAGCATTTCGTTGGAATCTGTGTGTTTATCCGGCTCAATCATTTTTTCAAACTGCTCTATCATGCCCTTAAGTTGGCTTATCTCTGCAGATTTTGCGAGGATATCTTTGTTGATACTAGACAATTCATCGTTATATTGTGACGATTTTATCGTTTCTTCCATAAGAAGTTTTTCTAACTCTTCCTTCTGTAATGTTAGGATATCCAGTTGCCTTTCTGCCGAACGGAGGGTATCCATAGCATTGTTATGAGCAATACGCAGGTCTGCCGCCTCCTTTTGGGCCAACAGATTTCGATACCTTATATATAATACTAAGGTGATAAGTATCATTATGGCAATCAGCGCACATATCAGATAGTTCTTGACCAAAGAAGCCTCAGCACTCTTTTGTTTGGCTATTTTTTGTTCTATACCATAGTCGTATAACTGCCTGGCATTTATACATGCTTCTGCCACGGAGCTGTCGTAGCATTTGTCCGCCAGTTCGGCATGCAGTGCAAGGTACTTGTATGCGGAATCCGTCTGGGACATCATGTTGTAAGAGTCGGAAATGTTCTTGTATACATTAACCCTTGTGCCAGGTGTAAGTCCACCAAGGTCTATTTTTCTAAACCAATGCAATGCCGAATCTGGATTATTTGTGCCTAGATAGTATCTTCCCTTAAGTATGTAAAGTGCATCTTTGCCATCTCTTATTTTGCGAATAGAAATATCTGTGTTGAATATCCTTGCATAATTGTCAAGATAGACAAGGGCTGAATCGTATTTTCCCAATGTAAGGTATGACTTAACGGCATTAACGCAAATCAGATTTGCATTATAGGTGTCGCCATACCGTATGTAGGCTTGCCGGAGAGAATCTGTCATACGTATGCAATCGTTGAACTTCTTATTTTTATGAAGAGTTGCACATATCAAATCATTAAATGCACTTATTCCTGCTCTGTCCTGAATTATCGATGCGTACCTAAGTGCATTATGTAGTTCACGCTCTTCATCCTGGACGGCATATATATAAGCATACACATTAGACATCTGCGAATGTATCAGCATAAGTTGTCTGTAGTCACATTCCTCATCCGTAGTGTCAGCCCTCTCTATTGCATCTCTGTATGCCTCCAGGGCTTTCGGGGCACTGCCTAAATCTCTGTATGCACAGCCCAATACATAGTATGCAAGCATCTTTTGGTTGGCATTGCCGTGACGTTCGTACCAGTCAACGACTTCAAGCATAACGGAGTCCGTGGTGAAGTTCACATACGCTTTGTTCATGGCCTTGCCCCTGAGAAGTTCGGCATGCATGCGCTCAGACTTGCTCATGGCGTTGAAATCCATACAATCCAGCATGGTGAGAACGGTGTCAGGATTTTCATCCGACAGCGTGTCCATCATAAGCAGTTGCTGCTCTGTGTGCTCAGAACGATGGCATGAAGTAGTGCTAACTAACGCAGTAATTATTATGTATATCAGCAAAAAAGCAGAAGTCTTGTTCTTCATAGGGACGTATAATGGAAATGACATGCAAATATAGGATTTTTACCTGAATTCTGCAAATGCAAAAGCACCGTGCTAACATGATATAGTCAGAGTGGGGCTTTGTAACTTCAATCGCTTTGACTGAATAAGGACTCCTTATTTGAGATGCAATTACTGTGTTGTTGATGCGATAATCTGCGTAAGTTGCATATTTTGGATATAGTTACGCAGATTATTGCGCAATAACTTGCGTAAGTGTGTACATAGATACAATATGTACAAATAAAGAGAAAACGTACGGCATTGTGCCGTACGTTTCCTTTTTTCTTGCTTGTGTAAAAAGGGGGATTAAGCCTCCTTGCTGGCAACGCGCTTCTCGGCGATGCGAGCCTTCTTACCGGTGAGGTTGCGCAGGTAGTACAACTTGGCGCGACGAACCTTACCAATCTTGTTGACAACGATGCTGTCGATGTTGGGAGACTCGATGGGGAAGATACGCTCCACACCAACGGTGCCTGACATCTTGCGAACGGTGAAGCGCTTTTTGTCACCGTGACCGGCGATCTTGATAACTACACCGCGGTACAGCTGGATACGCTCCTTGTTGCCCTCGACAATCTTGTAAGCTACGGTTACGGTGTCACCAGCCTTGAATGAGGGGTGCTGCTTGCCGGTAGCAAATGCTTCTTCTGCAATCTTAATTAAATCTGCCATTTCTCTTATGACTTTTTAATAGGTTGTATTGTCATCACTCATAGGCATAACGGGTCACACTTCTCCCCACCAGCGACCTATGGTAAAGCGGGTGCAAAGATACGGCTTTTTGTTGAAACTGCCTCAAATATAAGAGGAAAAATGCCGTAAAGTGGCGATTTGTGTGTGGAAAGTCCGCTTTACGAGGCGCTTTTTCACTCGAAATAGAGGGAAAGGACTATCATGTTGGCCGAACTGCTTTCTATGCTGTTGGTGAATTTCATCATGGATTTGTCCAGCAGGTCGTCGCGGTTCTTGCTGATGATGTCCGCCAGGCCGAAGCAGAATTTCAGTTCTGGTATGAGTTTGAAGTATGGCAGATAGATGTCGCATCCCATGCCCACCTCCAGATAGCAGTCGAAGGTTTTTGCCTTGAAGGCTTCCTGGTCGTGGTTGTTCAGGCAGAAGGTCGGTGCAAGGCCCAGGGTGAAGTAGGGACGGAAGTTGTTGTAGCGCGGTGCGGCAAACTTCACGGAAATCGGCACGGAGATATAGTTGGTGCGCATGTTCTGCGAGGTGTCGCGTGCCGACACGTTGTCGCGCATCTTTATGAACTTCTGCCCGAAGTGCATGGTGGGGGTGAGGCGCAGTTCCATGTATTTGTTCAGGCGCAACGCACCCAGCACACCCACGCTGAATCCCGGTTCGTACTTGCTGACGTCGGCAAACCATTGCTCGCCCGTGGCGGGGTCGATGTGGCCGTTGTTCTTCATTTCCATGTCCATGAAGTTCATGCCGAAGAAGAAGCCCCAGTGCAGACGGCGGTTGTCTATGAAGGGCTTGTTCATGATCGTCTCCTTCTGTGCGAAGGTGCACAGGCATGCGGACAGGAGAAGCAATATGGCGATGGTACGTTTCATATACATAATAACATGCGCAGGTGTCGTTTTATTGTACAAATCATCGTTTTTAATGATAAAGACCAACATTTTTATTGCCAACTTCGGTTCATATCATCAAAAATGATTATCTTTGCATTGCAATCGAGTTCGGATTCGACAACAGACAATAGTATATACTAATTTAAACGACAACAGTTATGGCTTACGTAATTAATGACGATTGTGTTGCTTGCGGCACATGTATTGATGAGTGTCCCGTTGGTGCAATTTCTGAGGGCGAGAAGTATTCTATCAATCCCGACGAGTGCACAGAGTGCGGTACTTGCGCTGATGCATGTCCTTCTGGAGCAATCACTCTCTAAGAAAGATTGGCGCCTCCCTGATGGGAGGAATAAAATCCCTTGCCGTAAGAAGCAAGGGATTTTTGTTTTCCTGTATGTGAGAGGTAAGGTAGGAACGCATGGTTGCCTACCTTATTTATATATATATACGGTATTACTTCAGCAGAGCCAAGGCATCCTTGATGCGCTTGAGTGCCTCGATGATGTTCTCGTCGCTGGTGGCGTATGACATGCGGAAGCACTCGGGAGAACCGAAGGAGGCACCGCCCACGGTGGCAACGTGACCGACCTCCAGAAGGTACATGGCCAGGTCGTCGCTGTTGTTTATTGTCTGCTCGCCATACTTCTTGCCATAGAAACTGCTGCACTTGGGGAACAGGTAGAAGGCACCCTGGGGATTGTTGACCTCCAGGCCGGGTATTTCCTTGGCAAGTTTCACTATCAGGTCGCGACGGCGCTCGAATGCCACGCGCATATCCTCCACGCACTGCTGGTCACCGGCAAAGGCGGCAACGGCAGCCTTCTGGCTGATGGAGCAGGGACCGCTGGTGTACTGGCCCTGGAGTTTGTTGCAACCCTTCACTATCCATTCGGGAGCGGCGATGAAGCCTATGCGCCAACCGGTCATGGCGTATGCCTTGGAAACACCGTTTACGATTACCACACGGTCCTTGATCTCGGGGAACTGCGCTATGGAGGCATGTTCGCCCACGTAGTTGATGTGCTCGTAGATTTCATCGGCAATGACGATGACGCGCTCGTGGCGCAGCAGCACCTCCTTCAGGCCTTCCAGTTCCTCGCGGCTATACACTGAGCCGGTGGGGTTGCTGGGAGAGCAGAGTATCAAGGCGCGTGTCTTCTCGGTGATGGCAGCCTCCAGTTGTTCGGGTGTTATCTTGAAGTCCTGTTCTATGCTTGAGGGGATGAACACGGGTGTGGCATCGGCCAGAAGCACCATGTCGGGGTAACTTACCCAGTAGGGGGCGGGGATGATGACCTCGTCGCCTGCACCTGCCAGGGCCATTATCACGTTGCACACGCTCTGCTTGGCACCGTTTGAGCACAGTATCTGGCTGGGCTTGTACTCCAGGCCGTTCTCTCTTTGCAACTTCTCTACTATGGCCGCCTTCAGGTCGGGGTAACCGGGCACGGGACTATAGCGGCTCCAGTTTTCCTCTATGGCCTTTATGCCGGCAGCCTTGATGTGGTCGGGGGTGTTGAAGTCGGGCTCTCCCACACTCATGTTGATGATGTCTATGCCCTGAGCCTTCAGTTCACTGCTCTTCTGGCTCATGGCCAGTGTGGCACTCGTTGACAGACGTCCGAGTCTTTCGGAAAGAATGTTGTTCATATTTTGTAGTATTTTAAGGACCCCCTCAGTCTCCCTATAGGGGGAGGAGGTTTATAGTTTCGGTTATCTGGGTATTCCTTTTAAATCCTGCTTTGCTTTTTTGGAGTATGTCGTAACTGCTCCGCTTTTCGGACACGGCATGCCGTGTCCCTACCATGCTCTCGCTTACTCGCAGTTTTGACTTCAGCCCCTCCGGGCGTCGACCTTTGGTTCCGTTTTAATCCCGCTTCGCGGTCTTTTCCTCCTTGTTGCTCGGCATAATCAAAATAAATTTTGCTTCTGCTCTCGCTTCCTGCGTCGGTTCCGTTTCTACAGTTTGTGTCCCATGCGGAGTTTCTTTGTCTCCAGATAGCGGCGGTTGTATTCGTTGGGGGTGATTACCACGGGCACGTTCTCCACAATGTCTAAGCCGTAACCCTCCAGGCCCACACGCTTCACGGGGTTGTTGCTGATGAGGCGTATCTTGCCGATGCCCAGTTCGCGCAGGATCTGTGCACCCACTCCGTAGTCGCGTTCGTCGGCCTTGAAACCAAGGTGCAGGTTGGCCTCCACGGTGTCGTCGCCCTGTTCCTGTAGTTTGTAGGCGGCAATCTTGTTCATCAGGCCTATGCCACGTCCCTCCTGTTGCAGGTACACGACAACGCCCTTGCCTTCCTTGTCAATCATCTGCATGGCCTGGTGCAACTGCTCTCCGCAATCGCAGCGTCTGCTTGCGAAGATGTCGCCTGTCATGCAACTGGAGTGCATGCGCACCAGTACGGGTTCCTCGGGTGTCCATTCGCCCTTGAAGATGGCGATGTGCTCCAGGCCGTTGCTCTTCTGGCGGAAGGGGATTATGCGGAAGTGGCCGTATTCCGTAGGCAGGTCGGCCTCCACACCCTTCTCCACCAGGCTTTCCTGCTTCAGGCGGTATGCTATCAGGTCCTTGATGGTGATTATCTTCATGCCGTGCTCGCGTGCCACTTCCTTCAGTTGGGGCATGCGTGCCATGGTGCCGTCCTCGTTCAGTATCTCTATGAGCGCGGCGGCAGGCTGGAGTCCGCAGAGGCGGGCCAGGTCGATGGCGGCCTCGGTGTGTCCTGCCCTCTTCAGCACGCCACGGTCTTGGGCATAGAGGGGGTTGATGTGTCCGGGACGACCGAAATCCGTAGGTTTCCTGGTGGGGTCGGCCAGTGCGCGTATGGTGGCGGCACGGTCGTGTGTGCTCACACCGGTGGTGCAGCCGTCCAGCAGATCCACGGTGACGGTGAACGGGGTGCCCAGCATGCTGGTGTTTGTCTGCACCTGGCGTTCCAGTTCCAGTTCCTCGGCACGGGTGATGGTTATGGGGGCGCAGAGGACACCGCGTCCGTTCTTCAGCATGAAGTTAACCTTTTCCTCGGTAATCAGTTCTGCCGCGGTGATGAAGTCACCCTCGTTCTCGCGGTCCTCGTCGTCTACGACAATCACGAATTTGCCTTCCTTGAAGTCTGCCAAAGCATCTTCTATGGTGCTAAGCATGATTTCCTTGTCCATTATCTGTTTGTTTGTTTATTCGTTCAATGATGAATTGTCCTAACTTCTGTATCTGGTTTATGTCCTGATACAACCTGAGCCTGAACCTCCATATCCTGAACCACAGCAGTATGCCCACGGGCAGGCAGATGCCGGCAATCAGGTTCTTCCTCCGTGTGTTGAATGGGCGTGTATGCGCGTCGGTGTAGAGGATGGGCATGTCGTTCAGCGCACCTATTATGGCGTTGTCCCTGCTGTTGTGCAACTGTTCCACCAAGGCTTCCGTCCTGTCTTTCAGTTCCCTTACGGTGTGGTCCTCGTGGAAACGGAAGAAGATGGCGTAGTACGAGGGTATGTTGAGCAGTTTCTTGCGGTTGCTGTACTGTCTGCAATCCTCCGCCAGTGCCTCAATGTCCTTTATAAGTTGCGGATAGTCAGGTTCGTGTATGATGATTTCCTTCCTGTTCAGTTTGCGTTTGGTTCGTATGCCCAGCAGGCGCTTGAAGAAGTTCTGGTATCCCTCTATGTTGAACACCACGCTGTCCTTGTTGGCTCGGTTTATCAGGAACAGGCCTATGGGAGTCAGCACCATTGTACTCAGCCAGATGCCGAACCATACCGCCCATTCTCCGCTCTTGGCCATCTTCTCTCCGCCCGCGTTTATTATGTAGTAGAAGATGAATACCAGCACGCTCACCACCACCGGCACGCCCAGGCCTCCCTTTCGGATGATGGCACCCAGTGGTGCGCCTATGAAGAAGAAGATGAGGCATGCCAGGCTATGTGTGAACTTCTTCCTGGCCTCCATGTGGTGTCGGCGCAGGGTGGTGTTGGTGCTCTCCGTGCTCATGCCTCGGAACTCGAACTCTGCTTGTGTGCTTTGCGCGTTGCTCAGGGCGCTCTTTATCACCGTTTTCCTTTGGTCGGGACTCAGGTGCAGATAGGTGGTATCCAGAGGTTCCTGCTCCTGTGCCTTTGCCACCAGTGCGGCAGAATCCGTCACTTCCTTGGGAAAAGCCCCCTTCAGGTACTGGTTCCTTGCCACTTTGTGGTAGTGGCGCCCGATGCTGTCGCTCACCGAGTTGAGCGAGTCGATGCCACTCAGTATCTTGGTCAGTTCCTTGGTCTTGGCATCGCCGTTGAACAGGTTGGCATCCATCATGTTGAAGTTGGCGTCGAAGGGAATCATGGCCACTTCCGTGTGGAATGTCTCGCGCATGTAGGGGATGTTGGCCTTCAGCATGTTTCCCGTTTGCGAATCCATGTTCCTGAACCTTTCTCCCTCGTACATCGTCAGTCTTAGGTGTTTCTGGTCCTCGGTGCCCTGCAGGCGTGCCGAGTCGGCCAGCACTATCTCCATCTTGTCGTATCCCCCCTGAGTGCTGTATATCATCACCCCGTGCAGCATGCCCGTCTCAGTGTCCTTCCTCTGCACGAAGATGCTGTATCCGGGTATGTCGCTATAGAAGATGCCTTCGGGTATGTCCAGTTCGGGCGATTTCTGCCTCATGCTCCAAAGCAATGTGGCCAGTTGGCGTGTGGCCTTGGGCTGTATGCGGTCCTGGAAAACGAAACTTGCTCCGCACACCAGCAGTGCCACTATGAAAATGGGGAACAGTATCCTCACCAGAGGAACGCCTGCCGCCTTCATGGAGAGGAGTTCCAGTTTCTCTCCCATGTTGCCGAAACTAATCAGCGATGCCAGCAATACGGCCAGGGGCAGGGACATGGGCACGAGAGTCAGGCTTGCATAGAAAAAGAACTCCAAAAGCACATCCCAACTCAATCCCTTTCCCACCAGGTCATCTATGTATTGCCAGATGAACTGCATGATGAAGATGAACAGGCATATGAAGAAAGTGCCCGCAAACAGGAGCAGGTAGTTCTTCAGTATGTACAGGTCTAACTTCTTTATTATTCTCATGCGCGCGTAATAATCCGCGCAAAGGTACAAAAAAGGCATTACAGTAGGGTGTGGCACGTGCTATTTTGTAAATTTGTGATAAAATTATGCGCCAACTTCTTGGCAGTTTCAAATTATTGTCATACCTTTGCACTCGCAAATCAGCAAGACCTCCGCACGTCGGAGTGGTAATGGCGGGATAGCTCAGCTGGTTAGAGCGTCGGATTCATAATCCGAAGGTCATGGGTTCAAGTCCCATTCCCGCTACAGGAAAAGGAAACTCGTTTCGGGTTTCCTTTTTTTCGTTATGCGCCCGGCGCGAGCATTCCTTGGAAGCCATGAGGTTCTGTTGCTTCTTTCCAAGGCTTGGACAGAAGTCTTGTCGTGCAATCGTGCCGCACGCCTACCGATGATAAAGTTTTGTTGCCGTATCAACACGGCTCTGTTGATACGGCAACAGGACAGTGTTGATACGGCAACAAAATATCACCGCCACTAAATGCCTTCCTTATTCTTGTTTTGCGGACTTGAACATTTGCAGGATGTTGGAAACGTTGAATGTGCCGGAGAATACTATCAGTACAGTGTCGTCGTTGTTTTCGTTCACCATCACTATTATCGAGTTGTCTTTGCCTCCCTTGTGGTAGATGTCTACGTTGTTGTCTTTCTCTGCTATCTGCATCAGCCTTTCGTAGGAGTGCTTTTTTATGATGTCCATCGCTTCGGACTTCAGGGACTTCTTTGTGGCTTTCTCCGATGTGATAACCTGTATGCTTTTCAATTTGCTTCCTATCTCGCTGATGTCCACTCCGTTGATGCTTGGCATGACATCAGTGCCGAAGAGTTTCAGCATGGCTTCGGATATGTAGACGTATGTCACGTTCTTTGAGTCGGCGAATTTGTCAAAAGGATTGTCTTGCGCATTTGCGTTGATGCAGCTAAGTGCTATGATAAGAAAGGCAAACGCCTTGGCTATAAATTGTTTCATGTCATTTTAATGTTAGGGTGTTGTTAAGTGTGTGCCGTGTCTTGGCCGCAATGTCTTCGGCTTTTTCCAGATGCCTCATCCCCTTGTCCAGATTGTATGCAAGCAGATAGAGTGCTTTTTCTGCCTCGATGCGTGCCAGTTCCGGGTTATCGAATGTGTCTCTGTGGGCAATGTCTACCTTGTCGTCAAGGGTTGTGATGCCGGCTATGCAGATGAGTGCCGAGAGGCATGCCGCTATGGCAATGTTGCGGTAAAGGCGGAATCTGGCGGAAATGCTTCTCGCGGGAGTCTTCGTTTCTGTTGCCGGAACGGTGTGTCTCTCCTCGTCTTTCGCCCATTGGTCAATTTTCATGGAGAGCCTTTCTTCCAATCCTTCGGGAATGTGGACTTCAACGGTCCTTTCCAGATCCAGGTATTTCATTTCATCCATGATTGTGCTATTTTGGTGAATTGTTCTTTAAGTTTCTCTCGTGTTCGCATCACTATCTGTCTGAGGTTGTTCTGTTTCAGGCCTGTGGCCGATTCTATCTCTTCGTAGGAAAGTTCCTCAATCACGTACATTGTCATTACATCCCTCTCCTTTTGTGGCAGGCGTTCGATGAGGCTTTTCATCAGGAAGGCTTCGTCCCTCCTTTCCGCTTTCGTGTCCGGACGGCCATGCTCCGCAGGTTCGTTGTAATCCTCCAGGGGAGCGGAGGTGTCGGGCGCTTTCTGCCGTACCTTGTCCAGATGGATGTTCTTCATCATTATAATAAGGTAGGCTTCGCTTGTCGTCTCATGCGTAAGGAGGTCGCGCTTTTGCCACATCCGCATGAAGGTGTCCTGAAGCAGGTCCTCTGCATCCTGCACGTTGCCGGTGAACCCGAATGCCACCCTGTATAGCATTCTGTGGTAGGGCATGAACCTTTCCTTGAATTCTTGCGGACTCATTGTCGGACTTGATTCTTCAGTACCTTACTCAGAACTGATAGTTATGTTTTTTTCTTCTTTCAGTTCTACCGCCTGCATTACCTCTTCGGCACTCATTTCGCCCACAATGTGTATAATGATGGTGATGCATTTGTTGTCCTTGCTTGTGTCTATGCGGATAATGACATCCTTGAATGTGCCGCTTTCCTCGATGCCATAATATTGGACAAGAGGGAAAAGCGTCCATGTGTCACTAAACATGTCGGTGACGTTGCTCTTCTTCTCGTACAGGTTCTCGTAGCCATCGATGTTCTTGATGTTTTCGGTGAGGGCTTCTCTTTGTCGCTCATTCAGGTTTACTTGTAGTATTTCAACCTTTTCCAATGTCTGTGCCACGGCAAACTCCTTCGGGTCGATGTACTGCATTTTCTTTGCCTTCTTCTTGATTGCCTTAGTCATGTTCTCATACTCCGCCCCCTTTACTTTCCGATATTGCTTCATGAGGTGGTCGGCATCTTGTGCAAAGGCGCTGCATGCCACTATGAGCATTGCCAGTGATAGGATAATCTTCTTCATGTTGTCTGTGTTTGGTTTGCTAAATAAAAGTTCTCGTAAATTTACGTCTTCTATCTAAGCAAACGGGAATATTGCGCTCTCTGTTACAGGAAACGTACAAAATTTTCAAAAAAGTCGTGTGTTGTTATAACCGCAAATCGCTCATTAGGCTGTTGCACGCTAATGATGCCGTCTTTTATCGCCTGTTCAAAACAAAGGCTGTTACCATCGTAACGCTAATGGCTGGGTTGGGTAAAAACAAAGGTCTCTACTTGTGTTGTAAAGACCTTTGCTTTTGATTCTTCTATGTTTACGGGTTTGCCGTGCAGATGCCACGGCGGTGCATGTCGCGGCTGATGCGGGCAAGACGCTTCAGGAAGTCCTGATAGTCGCGGTTCTTCTGTAGGCTCCATCCTGCCTCGCTGAGTGCCAGGGCACGGGGGAAGGCCATGTAGTAGAGGCGCTCGGTGGAGTTGATGCACTCGCTCCACAGGGTACCTGCCACGCCGAAGAGGTTGTTGGTCTCGAAGTCCTTGTCGTATCCCCATGCAGGGTCAAGTCTGTAGGTCTGTGCCAGTGAGGTTACGGGCATGCCCCAGTTCACCTCCGGCATGTCGCCCTTGGCGGCAGGGTAGTCAAGATAGCAATGCTCGCCGGGGCAAAGCATGATTTTTGCGTTGCAGCGTATGGCCGCATCAATGGCCGTGGCGGTAAGTCCGTGACGCCATGCGAAGACGATGCAGCCGGGTTGTATCTCGTGGAAATCGGTTTCGTACCAGAACATGGGCGTCTTGTCCAACTTCCTGTGCAGGAAGTCGATGACACGGTCGAACATGTACTTCTGCAACCTCCAGTTGTCGTTTCTGGAACCCGGTTGGGGCTTGGTGTCGGGAGAGGACATTATTTCTTTCAGCAATGCCTGGCAACTCTCGCACCCCGACCAGCACTCAAGCGGAGGATTGCCCGCCTCGTCGCCCCCAAGGTGTACGTACTTTGAGGTAAAGACGGAGGATAGTTCCGTGAAGACGTTCTCCAGGAACTCGTAGGTGAACTCGTTGCTGGGACAAAGCAGGTTGTCGGAAACTCCGCAGGTGGTGCGTATGGGCAACTGTACGGCTCCGCACGTCAGTTCGGGGTAGCAATGTATGGCCGCCACCTGATGGCCGGGCATTTCTATTTCGGGGATTATCTCCACATGGTATTGCGAGGCGAAGGCAACCAGTTCCTTCATCTGCTCCTGGGTGTAGAAACCGCCTATGGGCATCTGCATGTCGTCCATGCCAACACGGAAACTTCCCAGTTCCGTCAGACGGGGATACTTCTTTATCTCTATGCGCCATGCCTGGTCATCGGTAAGGTGCAGGTGCAGAGCATTCATCTTGTATCTGGCCATCTCCACCACCATGCCCTTCAGGTCCTCGAAGGGGATGAATATGCGGCAGGGGTCGACCATCAGTTCACGCATCCCGGTACGTGGGCTGTCCTCTACGGTTACGGCATTGAGGTATGCCAGCCTTCCGCCCTCCTGCTCGGGGACAAGCATCTGGTCGAGGGTCATTATACCATAGAACACACCCGTGACATCGGCACCCGTGATACTGATTCCCTTCTCGTCAATGACAAGCCTGTAGGCCTCCTTGCCGCCAATCTTGTTGTCAATGCCGAGGGTGATGGGGCACTTACCCTTGTTAGAGTTCTGGATGCCGAGTCTATGGCTTAGGACCTCCTTGAGACGCTCCTGCTCGTTGGCCAGGGATGCCGGTGCAATAATTTTTCCCAAAGACTTGGTGCTGAGCGTCTTGCCAGAGTGGTAGGCGATACGGTTGGGCACTGGGATGATGGCATACTCGTCGGGGCATTGTTCCGCCACGGTTCTGGGTTTCTTGAAGAAGCGCTCCCAGTTGGGGGCATTCTTGTAAGCCCTCTTGGTTCCCTTTGGCACGACGAGTCTTATCTTGCTGACGTCCACACCACTGAAGGCATCCTCTGCCAATAGGGGTGGGGTAGGGGCGAGGACGGTGAGGGTCTTCAGGCCTGTGCAATTACCGAAAGCACGGCTCTCTATCCTCTCGGTTCCGGCAGGCAGGATGAGGCTCTCGATGCTGTCGCAGGCAAACAGAGCTTGGCTCCCTATGATGCGGAGTTTGTCGGGAAAGACAATTTTCTTTAGCCTGTGGCGTGAGTGCAGGGCATTTTGCCTGATGCTGTCACAATCGGCCAGACTCATGTCCAGTTCCTCCATGTCCCAGTGCAGGTCGCGCAACTGGCGGAAATCATCGTTCCAACCTCCACAACGGAAGGCGCCTTCCTTTTTCACAATCTGTGCCTGTGCCAGCGTGCCTGCAAGGGCGAGCATGACAATGAGCAGTGTTAAGCACTTCTTCATTTCTGTCTTTATTGGTTATTGTTGATGCAAAGATATAAATTAAAGTGTAGACTTGACCATAATTTGATAAAAAAGATGTATCTTTGCACACATCTTTAATATAAGGGAAAATAACAATAAAAAAATAGCGAAATGTCACAGACAAAGAAGATCAAGCGCGCTTTGGTTAGCGTATTCCACAAGGACGGTCTCGATGAGATTCTCCGCACTTTGCACGCTCAGGGCGTGGAACTGTTGAGCACCGGCGGTACACAGTCTTTCATCGAGAGCCTCGGTATCCCCTGCGTGAAGGTTGAGGACGTTACAACATATCCCAGCATCCTGGGCGGTCGTGTGAAGACCCTGCATCCCAAGGTGTTCGGCGGCATCTTGGGCCGTCGCGACCTGGAAGGCGACCGTCAGCAGATGGAGCAGTACGAGATTCCCGAGATAGACCTGGTTATCGTTGACCTCTATCCCTTCGAGCAGACCGTGGCCAGCGGTGCAAGCGAGGCAGATATCATCGAGAAGATTGATATAGGCGGCATCAGCCTGATCCGTGCCGGAGCAAAGAACTTCAACGACGTCATCATCGTGCCCAGCAAGGCAGAGTACCAGCCCCTGTTGGAACTCCTCCAGAAGAAGGGCGGCGAGAGCGACATCGAGGACCGCAAGTGGTTTGCCGCACAGGCCTTCGGCGTGAGCAGCCACTACGACACTGCCATTCACGAGTATTTCACCAAGTAACCATCGTCAGCAACCGGAACATACGCATAAATGGGATTCTTTAGTTTTACCAAAGAAATAGCCATGGACTTGGGTACTGCCAATACCATCATCATCAGTGATGGCAAGGTGTTGGTGGACGAACCCAGCGTGGTAGCATTGGACCGCCGTACGGAGAAGATGATTGCCGTGGGCGGCAAGGCCAAGATGATGTACGAGAAGACCAACCCCGACATCCGCACCATCCGTCCTTTGCGCGACGGTGTGATTGCAGACTTCAATGCCTGCGAGCAGATGATGCGTGGTCTTATCAAGAAGATTCATACCGGCACGCACCTGTTCACCCCCTCCCTGAAGATGGTCATCGGCGTGCCCAGCGGTTCTACAGAAGTGGAACTGCGTGCCGTGCGCGACAGTGCCGAGCATGCCGGCGGACGTGAGGTGTATCTCATCTACGAACCCATGGCCGCAGCCATAGGCATCGGTTTGGATGTCCTCGCTCCCGAGGGCA
The DNA here is from genome assembly GCA_017503065.1 of Bacteroidaceae bacterium. Next base: position 74,415 of record JAFVTT010000034.1, read on the forward strand.
ACATGATAGTAGACATAGGTGGCGGTAGCACAGAGATTGCCGTTATCAGTTTGGGTGGTATCGTGGCCGACAAGAGTCTTCGTGTGGCAGGTGACGAACTCACAGCCGACATCCAGGAATACATGTCGCGCCAGCACAACGTGAAGGTCAGCGAACGTATGGCCGAGCGTATCAAGATTAACGTGGGCGCCGCTCTTACCGACCTTGGAGACGAGGCTCCCGAGGACTATATCGTGCATGGTCCTAACCGTATTACGGCTCTGCCTATGGAGGTCCCCGTATGCTATCAGGAGATAGCGCGTTGTCTGGAGAAGACGGTTGCAAAGATCGAGACCGCCATTCTGCAGGCATTGGAGGAAACTCCCCCCGAACTGTATGCCGACATCGTGCACAACGGCATCTATCTGGCCGGTGGCGGTGCATTGCTGAAGGGTTTGGCACGCCGACTGACAGACAAGATAAACATCCCCTTCCACGTGGCCGAGGACCCTCTGCATTGCGTGGCCAAGGGTACGGGTATCGCACTGAAGCACATACAGGAGTTCTCGTTCTTGATGTAATTTATAACAAGGCCTCATCCATTCGCGTGGATGAGGCTTGCGTCACATGCAGGGCATCATAGATTGGATTCGCAGGAACACGCACTGGTTGGTACTTCTTCTTCTGGAGAGTATCAGCCTTGCTTTGTTGGTGTCGTTCAACGGCTATCAGGGCAGTGTGTGGTTCTCCGGTGCCAATCGTGTGGTGGGGCAGGTTCAGGAGTGGCAGCAGGAGTGTCTGGCATATTTGCACCTGGGCACGCTGAATGCCGAACTCACGTCAAGAAACCTTCAACTCGAACGTGAACTGGAGGTGCTCCGCAACGAGGTGAATGAACTGAGGCACGACAGTTCCTATACGGAGCGGACCTTGGCCGCCAAGTTGCGTGATCTGCCTGTATTGCCGGCGCGTGTGGTGGGCAATAGCATCACGTTGCGCGACAATTACATCACCATAGACAAGGGTGCCAAGGACGGAGTCAGACCCAAGATGGGCGTTGTGTGCGGAACGGGTGTTGTGGGAATCGTCTCGCAGGTGACCGACCATTATGCCGTTGTCATGTCCGTGCTCAACAGCAAGTCGAGCGTGTCATGCCGTCTGCGTGGAAGCAGTTATTTCGGTTACTTGCACTGGTATGGCGGTAATGTCCTGTGCGCAAGCCTCGATGATGTTCCGCGCCATGCCAATTTCAAGGTGGGCGATGCCGTAGAGACTAGCGGTTTCAGCAATGTCTTCCCCCCGGGCATATTCGTGGGCAGGATAATACAGATACGTGACAGTAGGGACGGACTCAGTTATCAACTGACGGTGCAACTCTCCTCGGACCTTGCCAACATACGTGATGTGGCGGTAATTCTGAACGATCATGATACAGACATTGTTCCATAGGCTGGGGCTCATGTTCCTTGTGATGCTGTTGCAGGTTCTTGTGTGCAATCACATAAACCTGTGGGGGTATGCCGTGCCGTTGCTGGGAGTGATGGTACTGTTTCATGTGCCCCTGAATGCAGGACGTATCGGCAACATGCTCATGGCTTTCTTCACCGGTCTTGTGCTCGATGCCTTCAGCAATACACCGGGTGTGGCGGCCGGTGCCATGACCTTCGCCGCCTTTGTACAGCATCCACTCCTGCATGCCATGGCACCCAAGGATGCCGTGGAGGATGCCATCCCCAGTGCAGGACTGATGGGCAGGTACACGTATTTTGCATACATTGCCATACTGATGGCCGTGCATCACATGGTGTATTTCATGTTCGAGGCCTTTACGTTTTTCAATGCTCTGGACCTGTTCCTGCGCTTCCTCGGAAGTTATGTCTTGTCCATGTTGCTGGCATTGTCCATAGAAATGATGTTGTCGTCCAAGGAGAAATAGACTTATGGCCACAACAGAGAAGAACAAGAAGAAATACGAACTCCACAAGCGCAAGTATGTGTTGGGAGGCATTGCGTGCGTAATCATTTTCACATATATCCTCAGGCTCTTCTCCTTGCAACTGCTCAGCGAGGACTTCAAGGAGAGTGCCGACAGCAATGCCTTCCTGAAGCACATACTGTTCCCGGCCCGTGGTGCCATAACCGACCGCAACGGCAAGTTGTTGGTGTACAACCAGCCTGCCTACGACATAATGGTGGTGATGAAGGAACAGGTGGGCGTGGATACCGTTGACCTGTGCAATACCCTTGGCATCACTCCCGAGTGGTACAAGCGCCGCATGGATGAAATACGCGACCCACGGCGCAATCCCGGCTATAGCCGATACACCCAGCAGTTGTTCATGAGCCAGTTGTCGGCCGAGGAGTTCAGTACCTTCCGCGAGAAACTCTTCTGCTATCCCGGTTTCTATATACAGAAGCGAAGCATACGCCAATACTCCTATCCCTATGCTGCACACGTCCTTGGCGATGTGGGTGAGGTGGGACCGAAAGACATAGAGCGTGACGGCTATTACCGTAGCGGTGACTATATAGGCAAACTTGGCATAGAGCGTCAGTACGAGGAACAGTTGCGTGGTGAAAAGGGTGTGGAGATACTTCTACGCGACTCGCGTGGACGTATCAAGGGACGTTATCAGAACGGCAAGTTCGACGAACCTCCCGTTCCCGGCAAGAACCTCACCCTGTCCATAGATGTGGAGTTGCAGGCTCTTGGCGAGCGCCTTATGACGGGCAAGAAGGGTGGTATCGTGGCCATAGAACCCTCCACGGGCGAGATACTTTGTATGGTCAGCAGCCCCACCTACGATCCCCGTATGATGGTGGGACGCCAGCGCGGTGCCAACAACAACCTCCTTTCACGCAATCCCCACAAACCCTTGTTGAACCGTGCCATAATGGGACAGTATCCTCCCGGTTCCACCTTCAAGACCACTCAGGCACTAACCTTCCTGCAGGAAGGCATCATCACGCCGCAGACGCTTTTCCCGTGTAGCATGGGCTTCCGTTTCAAGGGCCTTACGGTGGGATGCCATGCTCATGGCGCCCCCATTCCCCTGGTGCCATCTTTGGCCACTTCGTGCAACAGTTACTATTGTTGGGGACTCTTCCAGATGTTCTCCAACCGCAAGAAGTATGCCACCGTGCAGGATGCCATGACCAGATGGAAGGACTATATGGTTTCCATGGGTTTCGGCTATGCCCTCGGCGTGGACCTCCCGGGCGAGAAGCGTGGCATGATTCCCAACGCTCCGTATTACGACAAGGCATACCGCGGGTCGTGGAACGGCCTTACCGTCATTTCCATTTCCATAGGACAGGGCGAGGTGAATGCCACACCCTTGCAGATTGCCAACCTTGGTGCCACCATAGCCAACCGCGGTTGGTTCATCACTCCCCATGTGGTAAAGGACATCCAGGACGAGGATTTGGATACGTTGTACACAACCCGTCGCTACACCATGGCAGAACGCTCCAATTACGAATACGTGGTGCAGGGCATGCGCCAGGCGGTGCTTGCCGGTACGTGCCGTGCTGCCAATTCTCCACACTACGAGGTTTGCGGCAAGACGGGCACGGCACAGAATCCTCACGGTCAGGACCATTCGGCCTTCATGGGGTTCGCACCGATGAACGACCCCAAGATAGCCATCTGCGTATATGTGGAGAACGGTATTTGGGGGGCTACGTTCGGTGTGCCGATAGGTTCCCTGATGATGGAACAGTACCTGACCGGCGGTCTCTCGCCGGAGAGTGAGGAGAAAGCAAAGACGTTTGAGGAACGACATCTAATATCCGTAGACAATGCCTTCAGCAAGCAAGAAAAATAAGGAACAGAGCATCATCCGCAATTTGGACTGGTTCACGTTGTTCATCTTCGTGGTCCTTGTTGCCATGGGTTGGATGAGCGTGTGCGGCGCCAGTTACGACTTCGATCAGGGAACCCAGTTGCTGGACTTTTCATCCCGAAGCGGCATGCAGATGGTGTGGATTCTCACTTCCCTTGTGCTGGGCAGTGTCATCCTGTGTGTGGACGACCGCCTTGTGGAGAGTCTATCCTATATTATATATATAGGTTTCATAGTCCTGCTGTTTGTCACGCCCATGCTGGCCCACGACATCAAGGGCAGTCTGTCGTGGATAAAGATAGGCCCGTTCAGTCTTCAGCCGGCAGAGTTTGCCAAGTTTGCCACTGCCCTTTGTGTCGCCAAGGTGATAAGTTCCTTCAATTTCGACCTTTCCCGTTGGCGCGACCTCATTATTAGCACCATCCTTGTTCTTCTTCCCATGGGGCTTATCGTCATGCAGAAGGAGACGGGTTCGGCTCTGGTCTATCTTGCTTTCTTCCTGATGTTCTATCGCGAGGGCATGATAGGCAGTATCCTCTTTGCAGGAGCCGCGGCGGTGTTCTACTTCGTGGTGGGAGTCAGGTTTGCCGATGCTCCCTTGTGGGACATACCCCAAATCAGCATGGGCGAGTTCCTCGTTCTGGCCGGCATACACCTGTTTTCGGCCGGCATGATGTGGGTGTACACCTCGCTGAGGAAACCGTTCCTGCAGGTTCTGCTCTTCGGTATGTCGGCCTATGTGCTGGCCGTCCTGTATGCCAAGTATCTGATTCCCGTCAATACCTGTTGGGTGCAATGGATTGTGCTTGTCGTTATGGTGGGCTATCTCTTCTACCTGTCGGTGCGCGAACAGTTGCTTTCATACGCGCTCATAGCCCTGTTTGCCATAGGCAGTACCGGTTTCTTCTATTCCGTAAACTATGTGCTCAGCGATGTGCTCCAACCGCATCAGCAGACGCGCATCCGTGTTCTCCTTGGATTAGAGGACGACCCCAAGGGAGCCGGCTATAATGTCATCCAGGCAAAGATTGCCATCGGTTCGGGCGGATTGCATGGCAAGGGTTTCCTGAACGGAACCCAGACAAAGTTGAAATACGTGCCCGAGCAGGACACCGACTTTATCTTCTGCACAGTGGGAGAGGAACAGGGGTTTGTGGGTAGTGCCCTGGTGCTGGCTATTTTCCTCGTCTTCATCCTCAGACTCATACATCTTGCCGAGCGCCAACCACTCCGCTTCGGCCGTGTCTATGGGTATTGTGTCATGAGCGTTTTCCTGTTCCACGTCTTCATCAACGTGGGCATGGTGCTGGGCTTAACCCCCGTCATCGGCATCCCGTTGCCTTTCTTCAGTTACGGCGGTTCCTCCCTGTGGGGCTTCACCATCCTCCTTTTCGTTTTCCTGAGGATAGATGCAGCCCGCAACCGCATGCAGCATTAAGCGCCTCCCTCCTTTGTCGTGGCGGTTCATCCTTTGTTGTACTGTCAACAGGACAGTGTTGTCGTATCAACAGACCTTTGTTGTCGATGCAACAAAAAGTATGCGTCACCAGTACATGCTATAAGCAAAGTGAGGACCATCATCGGATGGCCCTCACTTTTATTCCTATGTCTGTGATGTGCGGCAGCACTTCGCGCGACATTATATGGTATAGTTTCATGTTTCCTTTCTGCCCTTTCTTCAGCATCAGGGTGGTATCGCTGTGGCTGTATGCTTTCATGGTCACGCCTTTCCCCTTGGAGTAGGCCTCGCTGCTTCCCATTTCTATGCAGACTGTATCCTTGTGTATCTTTATCGGGGATTGTAGCGACAGTTCCCTGATAAGGTACACCCTCCGGTAGGGGAACTGGTGTGCGCTGCGTATTTCCGTGTCTACGGCATAGCGGCCTTCCATGTTTGCCGGAGGAAGTTCGAAGGCAATGGTGTCGTTCCTGCTCCATCCGTCCATGCTGATGTGCTTGTACTGGTGTTGGACGATGTCGCCGATACAACTACTGAGCAGGAGCGTCAGGATTGCTGCCGTGATTGTCCTTTGCAGAGTTGCCTTGGTTGTCATTGCGCTTGTTCTTCTTCTTTTTCTTGCTTGCCAGTTGGGCGTCAAAGCGTCCCAGGTCTTCCTGTGTGGCAAGGTCTATGGGGCGTGCCTTCTCCTTGTTGGCATCCTTGGACAGGGTGACGGGGTTTTCGCCCCTCTTGTTCTGTGCTATGATTTCCATGGCACGCTCTGCCGTGATGGTGGTGATGTTGGCGGCGAAGTGCTTGTCCGAGGAATAGGAGACGAGTCCTGCCAGGATGTCGGCCTTGAAGAAGAACCACTCGCCTTCCTGCGTGTTCAGCACTATGTCCCTGTGGGGAAGTTTGCGGCCGGCCTCCATGTACTGGTCTACCTCGTAGTTCATGCAGCACTTCAGTTTGGCGCACTGTCCTGCCAGTTTCTGGGGATTGAGCGACAGGTTCTGGAAGCGTGCCGCCGCAGTGCCCACACTGGTGAAACTCTTTATCCATGTGGAGCAGCACAGTTCTCTGCCGCAAGGGCCGAAACCGCCTATGCGCCCGGCTTCCTGACGTGCGCCTATCTGCTTCATCTCTATCCTAACGTGGAACACCTCTGCCAGCACCTTGATGAGTTGGCGGAAGTCCACGCGTCCGTCGGCGATGTAGTAGAAGATAGCCTTGTTGCCGTCGCCCTGATACTCCACATCACCGATTTTCATCTCCAGTCCGAGGTCCTTGGCAATCTGGCGTGACTCTATCATGGTCTGGTGCTCGCGTGCCTTTGCCTGCTCGTACTTTTCCATGTCGCCCTCCTTTGCCAGGCGATACACGCGCTTTATCTCCTCCTCGCTCTTCAGGTTGGCCTTCTTCACCTGCAATGCTGCAAGTGTGCCGGTCAGTGTCACTATGCCTATGTCGTGGCCGGGGTTGCCCTCCACGGCCACTATGTCGCCTTTCTTCAGTTCCAGTCCGTTGGAGTTGTGGTAGTATCCCTTGCGGGTGTTCTTGAACTGCACCTCCACCAGGTCCGTCACCTCTGTGTTGTTGGGAATGTCGGCCATGTAGTCGCACACGTTCAGTTGCGTGTAGTGGTTGGTATGCCACCCCTTGCTGCAAAGGCCGCGTCCTCCGCCTGATATATATTTATGTTCCATTATTGTATTAGTAGTACTATCATTTTCAATGCAAAGTCAAAGAAGATCATCTTCGGGTTCACGTTCTGCTCTATGTCGCGCTGGCATGCGGACAGTTCTTCCATGATCGGTATTACGTTCTTCTCGTTCACGAAACGTGCGAAGTTGGTGCTGAAGGCCGCCTCCTCTTCTGTCTCGTAGACCAGTTCTTGACGTTTGAAGTTGTACATGAAGTTCTCTCTGATGAGG
>JAFVTT010000035.1 GCA_017503065.1 Bacteroidaceae bacterium
AGACCTACCTTCATCATGCTCTTCTGCTCGATGAGGCCGGTGGCATGAGCCAGGGCATTGGGAGGAGTGCTGATGGGCAGAACCATGGCAACGGAAGAGCAGAGGGCTACACCGATGAGCAGGGTGCTTACGCCGCCTACTCCGGAGAGTTCGTTGGTCATGCTCAGACCTACAACAGCCAGGATGGGCACCAGGAGGGCTGCCGTGGCGGTGTGTGAGATGAAGTTGCTCATAGCATAGCATACCAGACCGGAACCGATGATGACAAGCAGGGGTGACCATGTGTTGAAGGGAATGGCATCAATCATGTGTGCGGCCAGACCGGACTTGTTCAGGGCAACGCCAAGGGCAAAGCCACCTGCAACCATCCAGAGGACGCTCCAGTTGATCTGCTCCAGGTCGCGGCGGTCAATGATGCCTGTTGCACAGAACACGGCCACGGGGAACATGGCCACGGCATTGGTCTTCACGCCAAGGTACTTGTCGAACATCCACATGAGGATGGTGGCAAAGAAGGTGATGTAAACCAATGTTGTGCGCCAGCCCTTCTGTGAGTTGTCGGGGATTTCCAGGTTGATGGTCTTCTGCTTGAAGGGGAACATCTTCAGCAGGATAATCCATGACAGGAACAGAAGTAGGATGGTGAGGGGGAACATGAAGGCTGTCCAGTCGCCGAAACCGATGTTCATGTTCATGCCGGCAGGGTCGTTCAGGTACTTCAGCACGATACCGTTGGGAGGTGTGCCGATGGGGGTTGCCATACCGCCGATATTGGCGGCCACGGGGATGGACAGGGCCAGGCCAATCTTACCCTTGCCGTCGGCAGGCAGAGCCTTGAGCACGGGAGCCAGGAAGGCCAGCATCATGGCGGCGGTGGCGGTGTTGCTGACGAACATGGAGAACAGGCCTGTTACCATGATGAAGCCCAGCATGACGAAGCGTGACTGTGTGCCGAAGGGCTTGAGCAGCACGCGTGCGATGGTAGCGTCCAGACCATACTTTGTAGCAGCAATGGCCAGGATGAAACCGCCGATGAAGAGCATGATGATGGGATCGGCGAAGCAGTGCAGAATGTCCTCATACTTGAGGATAACACCCAACTGGTCGGCTTCGTAACCGCCAACAAAAGGTGTGAGCGCACTGGTGGAGACCATGAACAGGAGCAGCACCACCACGATGAGTGAGGTGGTCCATGCAGGGATGGCTTCCATGAGCCACATCAGTGTGGCAAATACGAAAACACCGATGATGCGCTGCTCTACAACGGTAAGGTTAGCCATGCCAAATGACTCGGCAGGCAGCAGCCAGATGGTGAGGGTGGCGGCAATGGCCAGCAGGATTTTGAAGAACTTGCTGTTCAGTCGCTTGGCAGCCCTCTCCAGGTTTCTTTTGTGGAGTTCCTCTACAAGATGGAATCCGTGAAAGTTGTTAAACATAATTGTATAAGTTTAGGGTTTCTGTATGTCCTAAAAGGAAGGCGAGTGCTCCGTCTGTCGGGCACTCGCCTGATAGTATTCCTTACATCTTGTCCATGGCCTGCTGGAGGTCGGCAATGATGTCGTCCACGTTCTCAATGCCAACGGAGAGGCGAACGAGGTCGGGAGAGATGCCTGCCTCGCGCAGTTGTTCTTCAGACAACTGGCGGTGTGTGTGGCTGGCAGGATGCAGCACGCAGGTGCGGGCATCTGCCACATGGGTGACGATGGAGATGAAGTCCAGATTGTCCATGAAGCGGATAGCCTCTTCGCGGCTGCCCTTCAGACCGAAGGCAATGACACCGCAGGTGCCGCCAGGCAGATACTTCTGTGCCAGGGCATGGTCCTGGTTGCTGGGCAGGTCGGCATAACTGACCCAACCCACCTTTTCGTTCTTCTCCAGCCATTCAGCCACCTTCTGGGCATTGGCGCAATGCTGGCGCATGCGCAGGGCCAGGGTCTCCAGACCTATGTTCAGCAGGAAGGAGTTCTGGGGAGCGGGGATGCTGCCCAGGTCGCGCATCAGCTGTACAACGATCTTAGTGGTGTAGGCCATGTTGCCGAAGGCGGTGGTGTAGGTAAGGCCGTGGTAACTCTCGTCGGGTTCGGTCAGGCATGTGAACTTGTCGTGCTGGGCCTCCCAGTCGAAGTTGCCGCTATCCACCACGCAACCGCCCACCTGTGTGGCATGGCCGTCCATGTACTTGGTGGTGGAGTGTGTGACGATGTCAGCGCCCCACTCGAAGGGACGGCAGTTGATGGGTGTGGCAAAGGTGTTGTCCACGATGAGGGGTACACCATGCTTGTGTGCTATGCGTGCAAAGCGCTCTATGTCGAAGATACGGCAACCGGGGTTGCTGATTGTCTCGCCGAAGAAACACTTGGTGTTGGGGCGGAACTCGGCTTCAATGCGCTCGTCGTCCCAGTCCTGGTCGATGAAGGTGCACTCTATGCCCAGTTTCTTCAGCGTCACGCCGAAGAGGTTGAATGTGCCGCCATAGATGTTGTTGGAGGTTATGAAATGGTCGCCTGCCTGGCAGATGTTGAAGATGGCGTAGAAGTTGGCTGCCTGTCCGGATGAGGTGAGCACTGCGCCCACGCCGCCTTCCAGTGCGGCAATCTTCTTGGCTACGGCATCGTTGGTGGGGTTTGCCAGACGGGTGTAGAAGTAGCCTGTGTCTTCCAGGTCGAAGAGTTTGGCCATTTGGTCGCTGGTCTCATAGCGGAAGGTGGTACTCTGGTATATGGGCAACTGCTGGGGTTCGCCCTTCGTGGCCTTCCATCCGCCATGGATGCAGATAGTTTCGAGGTTCTTTTTCATATTGTTGTTTTGTGTTTTAGGTTTTATTTGGAAACTAGAAGTTCTAGAAATTCTAGATATACTAGAAGAACTAGACATACTAGAAAATCTATCAGTCCTATTCTTTGTTGTCTTTGTTTTCGAAGAGCCGCATGAATTCCTGTTCGAAGTTGGGTGTCAGTATGCCATGGCCGATGGCATCGCGTATTTCTTGCATTGTCCAGAAGCGTCCGCCGTCCGTTTCCTCGCTGGGCTTTATCTCCTTGTTATAGACAATCTTGTGGGCATAGACAAGTTCGTGTTCGCGTTCGGAGTGGAACTCATACATCTGCACCAGTTCGTTTCCCTCGGCATTGATGCCCAGTTCCTCGCGTGCCTCTCGCAGAAGAGCGGTGTAGATGTCCTCGCCGAAGTCCACGTGCCCACCTACGGCCGTATCCCACTTGCCGGGTTGTATGTCTTTCCACATGGGGCGTTTCTGCAGGTAGAGTTCGCCTTTCTCATTGAAGACATGCAGGTGCACCACGGGATGCAGAAGCATGGAACCGTTGTGGCATTCGGTGCGTGTGGCCTTGCCAATGACATTGCCGGCGGGGTCAACGAGGGGGAGAAGTTCCTGAGGGGACTCGGGAATGAGCAAACTGCTGTCCCCATAGGAAAGGAAGCGGAAGTCGTTCTCCAGGGCGTAGTCGTAGATGCTGCGCCAGTTGCCCTGTACGAAGGCACTGACAAGGAGCAGGAGCGTGCTCTGCGGCTGGTGGAAGTTGGTCACCATCATCCTGACTATGTGGAACTTGTATCCCGGTGCTATGATTATCTGGGTAGAGGAGTGCAGGATGTCCAGATTCCTTTCGTCCATGTATTTCAGCAGGGCTTGCAGGGCCTGGCAGGTATCCACCTCTGAAGTGGTCGTTCCCGAATATGGCATCCATTGCTCCACATGCAGGTCTTCCTTGCCCTGCATGGCCAGAATGCCCATGTAGTAGAGACTCTCCAGTGTGCGCACGCTGGTTGTTCCCACGGCAATGGCGGCACCTTCGTGCGCTATGAGCCTTTCTATGGTGGTGCGGTGCACGGCAATGTGCTCCGTGTGCATGTCGTGGTCGCCAATCTCCTCGCTCTTGACGGGTTTGAAGGTACCGGCACCAACGTGCAGGGTCACCTCCTCGCGCTCTATGCCGTGGGCATCCAGTCCTGCCAGCACCTCGGGTGTGAAGTGCAGTCCTGCCGTGGGGGCGGCCACGCTGCCCTTTATCTTGGAGTAGACGGTCTGGTAGGTGGTGAGGTCGCTCTGCTCAGTCTTCCTGTTCAGGTAGGGAGGTATGGGCAGTTCGCCCGTGGCTTCAAGGATTTCCGCCCAGGTGTGGCCGGTATCCCATGTGAAGTCTATCTGGTGGCTCGTGCCGTGTGCCTCGCCGCGTGTGGCTGAGAGGGTTACGGTTTCCTCGCCAATTCTTATTTGCTGATGCAGGGAACCGGTCTTCCACTTCTTCAGGTTGCCCACCAGACAGTACCACGAGCACCGGCCTCGGCTGAGGAAGTTTTCCTGATACTCGGCAGGCAGGGCAGGCTCCAGGATGAATATCTCTATGAGTGCCCCCTGGGGCTTGTCGGAAACGCCTCCCGACGCCACTGCCTTCCTGAAGTGAAGCCTTGCCCTCACCACACGGGTGTTGTTGAAAATCATCAACGCACCCTTGGGCAAATATTCGGGCAGGTGATGGAAAGTGTCCTGACTGATGTCCCCGTGGCGGTACACCAGCAATTTGCTTGTGTCCCGTCGGGACAGGGGGAATTTCGCTATCCTCTCGTCAGGGAGTGGATAGTTGTAATCCTTTATGTGTATGTGCTTAGGCTCCATGTTCATGTTTTCGTGCGCAAAGTTACACTTTTTTGACGAAGAAAAGGCCACGGGTCAGGGAAATAATTTCATAAATGCAAGGCATAAGTGACATTTGAGTTATCAAGTGCGTTAAAGATTGTTTTAATGTTTTGTAATTATTGCAAAAGTGGTATATTTGTGCGATGAAATAGATACAACACCACCAATTAACCCGAGATAAGAAACCTAACAAAACAACACAATCTATTTTATGAGAAAACTTACATTATTCATGCTGGCCTGCTGTGCTATGGCCGCAAGTGCTCAGGACGTTCCCGTGAATCGCGAGAAGTATCCTGACTATGTAGACCCGAGGACGGCCTATAAGCCCGAACCCCGTCTGATGAAGTATGTACAGGTGGAAGGCGAGTCGCAAAGCAGGGCCGTAGCCCGTGCTGCATCGGATTTGCCCGAATACTGGAACAATGCCGACACGAAGTACTTCCCCCCCGCATTCAACCAGCAGGGCGGCTCCTGCGGTAGTGCAAGCCGTATCGGTTATATGTTCACGCACGAAATCAACGCTTTGCGCGACCTTGACGCCAGTTTGCCTGAGAACCAGTATCCCACACACTTCGTTTGGCTTCACACCAACACGAGCGACGGTAAGGACCAGTTCGTGGAGTTCGTGGGTGTACCCAACGTAGTGCACTATGGAGGACGTACCTATAGCGAACTGTTCGGCTATCAGGAAGAGTCAAACAACTATTTCGGTTGGATGACCGGCTATGACAAATGGATGAATGCCATAGGCAACCGTATGATGAAGCCCACTTCCATGCCCCAGAGCGTGGAGACAGAGGCCGGCCGTACGGCTGCCAAGATGTGGCTTTACAACCATGCAGGCGATACCGATTTCAAGGCTGGTGGCCTGATAGGTCTTGGCGTTGCATCCGGTGGCCAGTGGTACGACATTCCCAAGACCGCGGCCAATGACGCTGCCGGCGTAACTGGCAAGTACTATGTACACCGCTGGGGAACTCAGGTTGACCATGCCGTGACAATGGTAGGTTGGGACGACCGCATCGAGTTCGACCTGGACGGCAATGGCGTTGCCGGCGAATTGGACAAGGACGAAAAGGGCGCATGGATTATCGTGAACAGTTGGGGCAACTGGTGCAACGATGGCTTCATCTACTGCCCTTACAAGTATGCTGGTCCTGTCAGCGATCCAGCTACCGGTGCCATGAAAGGCGGTTATTGGTGGGGCGAACTCTACCACGCACGTAAGAACTTCCGCCCCCTGCGCGTGATAAAGTTGAAGATGGACTACACTCACCGAAGCGAACTGTTCCTGCAGGTGGGCATCAGCACCGACCTGAATGCTACAGAGCCTGAGGCAGTTAGTGATATGCACCACTTCCGCTATGCCGGTGACGGTAACAATGGCAATACGAATCCTGCTCCTGCCATTCCCATGCTGGGCAAGTGGAAGAACGAGTGGCACGAAGAACCCATGGAGTTCTGTTACGACGTGACAGACTTCAGCAACAAGTTCGATACCAACAAGCCTCTGAAGTACTTCTTCATCATCAACAGAAAGAAGGCTACAAATACCGGCTACGGTAACGTGTATGACGCCAGCATCCTTGACTTGGAACAGGACCTGGACGGTATAGAGACTCCCTTCGACCTCGGAGGCGAGAAGTTTGAGATTACCAAGGAGGGCAATAAGCTGATGATTTCCACCATTGTGTATGGCAAGGGTTACGAACCGGTAAACAATCTCTCCTATGCCGAGGGCACACTCAGTTGGGACCTTCCCAACAAGGGTTCCTACCAGATTGTCTCCTATAATATATATAAGGATGGAGCACTTGCAGGCAACACCACAGAACTGTCCTATGCCATAGAGGGCGGACAGGAGTACGGTGTAAGTGTCCTGTATGCCGACGGCACAGAGAGTGCAAAGGCAACCTGCGCATCCGCAGTGCAGAAGAACAACGTGGCCGTAGCTTTCGAGAATGCAGGCTTCACTATTCCCAATGTCTTTGCCAGTCACTATGACGAATGCACAATCGAGTTCTTTATCAAGCCTACCATGTTCCTTGACTGGAACAACGCTGCAGGTCCGGGTTGGGGCACATACATGCATCACTTCAATGCAAACGGTAGGTTCACATGCGGTTGGAACACCAATGCACGTGTAACCAGTGATCAGGCGTTCACTCTCAATGCATGGTCACATGTGGCTTTGGTATTTGACAATAACAAGATTACCATGTACAAGAACGGTGCCGTTGTAGGCACTGCTACCAGTTCCGGGTACAGTGGTCTTGGCGGTTTCGGCAACTTGGTGTTCAATTCCAACAGCAGCAACAATTCATGGCAAAATGCTGTGTACGATGAGATTCGTATCTGGGATCATGCGCGTACCCTCCAGCAGATCAAGGGTTCTACCTACACAAGTTTCAGACGTCAGGAATTCTATGGTGACGTTCTCCCACAGGGTTTGCTCGCATACTACAAGGGTGACACCTTCCAGGGTGAGGACGGCAATTATTATATGAGGGATTGCGTTGGCGGCAACCATGCCAGCATACAGGCAGCCGGCAATCCTCAGGTAGAGGACAGTCCCACTCTGGTAAACACTCCGTTGAAGGCAACTCTCGAGGCCAATCCCGTATCCGACGTTTATGCCGGTATTCCTGTTGCCCTTACCGCTACACGCAGCGAGGGTGTCAACAAGATGTGGTGGACGATTCCTTCATGCGGCATCGTGGAAAAGTGTGTTGAGTCTCCCGTCGTTACATTTACTGAAGTCGGTACCCACACCGCCACCGTCTATGGCTTGAGTTACAAGGGAGATACCCTGAGCAGCGAGGTGAAGATAGAGGTTATTGAACCCGCTGCATTGGATCCTGCCTTTACAATGAGTGCACAGGTAATACCATGTAGCGAGCATCTGAGTCTGGTTGCCAACCAGTATATCGAAGCATGCAGTTACGAGTGGATTCTCCCCGGAGCAGAAGTAGAGCACGTTTACGGTGCCAAGGCAGGTGCCACATATGTGGCCGATGGTGAGTACACCGTTACCTTGAAGATGACAACCGCTGACGGACGCACTGCTGAGAGCAGCCAGACAGTAAGTGTAACTGCTGTAGCACCTTTGGCAGACTTTGTCGTAACAGACCCCGTTGTCCTTAAGGAAACTCCTGTACAGATGAACAGTACCTCACGCTATGGTGCCACTGCTTATGAATGGATACTGGACGGTCAGGCTCAGAAGACTACCATTACTCCTGGCAACAAGGAGCAGGTTTGGGTTCCCAAGTATCCCGGCAAGTATAATATCAGCCTGAAGGCAAGCAATGCCATCGGTGACAATACCGTTACCAAGGAACGTGCCCTCATCGTAACCAATGATGACTCCAAGAACGGCCTGTCATTCTCAAGAGAAGCCTCAAGGGTTACTCTTACCAATGTACCTGCTACACTCAATGAATTCACCGTCGAGTTCTGGGCTAACCCCACACGTTTCTCTACAAACTGCTGGGGCTTCGGTGATAGCGAGGAGACCCTGCTCTTGAAGGTCGGCAACTATGGAGAGATGTCTGTTTGCATCAATGGTACAGTCATTACCTCGGAAATAGGTTATTTCATCGCCAACGAGTGGAACCACTATGCCATCCAGCGTACCTCTTCTGGTGCAATCCGCTTCATGCGTAACGGTGTGCTCGTCAAGTCCTATCCCGCTCAGTACAAGGGTGAGATTACCGGCATCAAGAAGTTTGCCATCGGTGGTGTCAACACTCCTGTCATCGGTGTAATTGACGAGTTCCGCCTGTGGGGCAAGTTCATCAGCAATGTCAAGGACCTGTGCAACCAGCACATGGAGAATCCTGAGGCATACGTGGCAAGCGACAATCTGCTCGCCTACTATGACTTCAACCAGAGTGGCGGCGATGTGATTGACCGAAGCGGTAACAACAACACCGGCGTGCGCACAGGCTTCGGTCCTGACGGTGACGCTTGGGGCTTGTCTAAGGGCGTGTTCTCTCTGTACTTCGGCGAGAAACTCCCCGACGAGACGGTAACCGCCGTTGATGACGTATGGCAGGATGAGCCTGTATCAGCAGGACGCAAGGGCGTTTACACTCTCTCCGGTCAGTATGTAGGAACTACCGTCAAGGGTCTGCCTGCCGGTATGTACATCGTAGACGGCAAGAAGGTTGCCTTGAAGTAAAGGGATATCCCGACAACATAGAATTGCCCCCGTCAGTTTGTACTGGCGGGGGCAGTTGTTTGTTCTTTGCTAAAGGGACGTCAGGGTAGGGCCTGTTGGTATCTGCTTATCTCAGAACCAACCCTACCGGGCAATGGTCGCTGCCCATGATGTCTGTGTGGATGGTGGCGGATTCTATCCTGTCGCGCAGGCGGTCAGATGTGATGAAGTAGTCGATACGCCACCCCGTGTTCTTCTCGCGCGCCTTGAAACGGTAACTCCACCACGAGTATATCTCCTTTGTGTCCGGGTAGAGGAAGCGGAAGGTGTCCGTGAAGCCGGAATCCAAGAGTTCGGTCATCTTGGCGCGCTCCTCGTCGGTAAAGCCAGCGTTCATGCGGTTTGTCTTCGGGTTCTTCAGGTCTATCTCCTGATGCGCCACGTTCAGGTCACCGCAATATACGACGGGTTTCTTTCCGTCCAGTTGCATGAGGTAGGCCCGCAGGTCCGTTTCCCACTGCATGCGGTAGTCAAGGCGCTTCAGCCCGTCCTGCGAGTTCGGCGTATAGCAGCACACGAGATAGAAATCCTCCATTTCCAGAGTGATGAGGCGCCCTTCGTGGTCGTGTTCCTCTATGCCCATGCCGTAGGATACGGACAGGGGCGTGTGGCGTGTGAAGATGGCCGTGCCGCTGTATCCTTTCTTTTCGGCATAGTTCCAGTAGCAGTTATATCCCGGCAGGTCAAGGGCAATCTGCCCCTCCTGAAGTTTCGTTTCCTGAAGGCAGAAAAAATCCGCATCCAAGGCATTGAATGCCTCGTGGAAGTTCTTGCCTACTACGGCACGAAGGCCGTTTACATTCCAACTGATGAATTTCATGTCTTAAGTATTGCTGTTGATATTACATATCCTCGGTCGGAGTGGTCTTCCGTATGGAATTCCACGTCGGCCGTGTTGTGTGGCAGAAGCAGGTCGTGCAGGTTGTCCTGAAGCCCTGTGCCCCGCAGTTTTACCAGAGCCTCCTTCTGTGTCCAGAGGTGAAAGAAACGCACGTGGTCGCCTTCCATTTCCTCCTGCTCCTGTGGGCTCATCGTGTGCCGTATCAGTGCGTCGCTGATTTTGCGCTCCGTGCTCTCCACGTCTACACCCACAGGGTGGTCTGCCACTGCACAGGCAATGGCTTTGGCGCAATGGCTCAGGTTGAAGTGTATGTGTGGATATTCCAACAGGGAGGGTTTGCCATGTCCGCCTATGACGAAGGTAGGCTTTTCCGTTATGCCATACTCTTCCTCCAGTGCCTGGCAAAGAAGCAGATAGGACAAGGTGCAATTCCTACGCCCCTGGAAATGCCTGTATCTCAGGGCCTGTTCCCTGCGCCACCGGGGGAGCAGGACCATGTCCGTGTCCAAGTCTTCCTGCGTGTACCCGGCAAGGTTGTCCCTGACAAAAAGCCTCATGCCTTGCTCTCCTCCTTGGAACGAATGTGCCTTACCTGCCACCATAGCAGTGTGGCGGCAATGATGCAACTCATGGCATCGGCAAAGGGCATGCTATACCACACGCCGTCCAGTCCGAGGTATTTGGGCAGGATCAGTATGCCAGGTATCAGGAAGATGAGTTGGCGTGACAGGCTCAGGAAGATGCTCTTGCCGGCATGTCCTATGCTTTGGAAGAAGTGGCTGACCACTATCTGACCGCCCACCAGAGGGAAAATGAGCACACAGATGCGGAATCCGTGTGCCGCCATGGATATTATCTGCTCGTCGTTGGTAAATATCCTGGCAGGCATTTCGGGAATGAACATGCCGGTTAGAAATCCTATGATGGTAACCGCCGTAGCAGCAGTCATGGTGTAGCGGAGCACCTGCCAGACACGGTCGTTCTGGTGTGCACCCCAGTTGTAGCCGGCAATGGGTTGCATGCCTTGGTTCAGTCCCATGACAATCATTATGAACACGAATGCAATGCTGTTCACTATGCCGTATGCCGCCAAAGCGTTGTCGCCGCCATACTCCTGCATGCTGCGGTTCAGGAGCAGCACCACCAGGCATGCACATGAGTTCATCAGGAATGGCGACATGCCGATGGCCAGTGTCTGCCTTACTATGCTTGCCTTCAGTTTGTAGATGCCGCGTCTCAGGTGCAGAAGTTCGCTCTTGCGGCTGAAAAGCAGCAATATGGCTACCAGTGCCAGGCTTTGGGAGATTATCGTGGCTATGGCCGCTCCCCGTATGCCCATGTCCAAGACAATGATGAACAGGGGGTCCAGTGCTGCGTTTACCATCACGCCGCAGAGTGTCAGCGCCATGGCCGTGATAGGGTGTCCTGCCGCGCGCATTATGGCATTTAGACCAAGGTAACTGTGCGATATCACGTTGAACGCCAGTACTATCTGCATGTATTCACGGGCATAGGGCAGGGTAGTCTCCGATGCTCCGAATATCTGCAGGATGGGGTCAAGGAACGTCAGGCATACGATGGTGAACAGTGTGCCCAGGATGAGGTTCAGGGTGATGGTGTTTCCCAGCACGTTCTGTGCCGTGGCATAGTCCTTTTGTCCCAACCTTACGCTTATCACCGTACATGCACCCACGCCCACCATGGCGCCGAAGGCTGCTCCCAGGTTCATGAACGGGAAGGTGGCCGTCAGGCCTCCCAGGGCCAGAGTGCCGACGTAATGTCCGATGAAGGCCCTGTCCACTATGTTATACAACGAACTTGCCACCATAGCCATGATGGCAGGAAGGGCATAGTTCATCAGCAGTATGCCGATGGGTTTCTCGCCCAATTCTGTAGGTACTCTCTGTGCCATATCGGATGCCAAAGTTATAAAAAAAGGAGCAAACACCGTCCTCCGTTGCTTATTATTTGGGAAAAAGCATGGTATTTGCATAAAAACCGCCCGATGCCTCCCTGTTCATTCGCGGATTATTGCTAACTTTGCAGAAGTTTGTGCTTATATATATAAATAAGTACGCGCGAGAGTTTGAGGTAACGACAAGAACGAGTAATAACACTATATCATTTAAAACTCAAAATGAGCAATCAAACAGAAAAGATCAAGGAGTTGATGGAACTCCGCGAGAAGGCTCGCATCGGCGGTGGTGAGAAGGCCATTGCCAAGCAGCACGAGAAAGGCAAACTGACAGCACGCGAACGTATCGCCTTGTTGCTGGATCCAGGCAGTTTCGAGGAAATGGACATGTTCGTAGAGCACCGTTGCTACAACTTCGGTATGGAGAAGAAGCACTATCTGGGCGACGGTGTGGTTACTGGTAGCGGTACCATCGACGGCCGTCTGGTCTATGTCTTCGCACAGGACTTTACCGTCAGCGCAGGTTCTCTGTCAGAGATGCTTGCCAGCAAGATCTGCAAGGTAATGGACATTGCCATGAAGGTGGGCGCTCCCGTTATCGGTCTGAACGACTCGGGCGGTGCACGTCTGCAGGAGGGTATCAACGCCCTGGCCGGTTATGCCGAGATTTTCCAGCGCAACATCATGGCCTCTGGTGTGGTTCCCCAGATCAGCGCCATCATGGGCCCCTGCGCAGGTGGTGCCGTTTACAGCCCTGCACTTACCGACTTCACCCTGATGGTGGAGAACACCTCATACATGTTCCTCACAGGCCCCGGCCCCGTTAAGGCAGTTCTTGGCGAGGTGGTTACCCAGGAGCAGTTGGGTGGTGCCAGCGTGCATGCCACCAAGAGCGGTGTGACACACTTCACAGCCAGCACTGAGGAGGAGGCCATCTCCATGATCAAGAAGTTGATGAGCTACATTCCCCAGAACAACATGGAGAAGACTCCCCGCAAGGTCTGCACAGACCCCATCGGCCGCATGGAGGACTATCTGAACGATATCATCCCCGACAACCCCAACATGCCCTACGACATGTACCAGGTTATTGCCGGTATCGTTGACGATGGCGAGTTCTTCGAGGTTCAGCCCAACTATGCCAAGAACCTGATTATCGGTTTCGCCCGTTTCAACGGTCAGAGCGTGGGTATCGTTGCCAACCAGCCCAAGCAGTTGGCCGGTGTGCTGGACTGCAACAGCAGCCGCAAGGGTGCACGCTTCGTACGCTTCTGCGATGCCTTCAATATCCCCATCGTCACCCTCGTGGACGTTCCCGGCTTCCTGCCCGGCACTGCACAGGAGTACAATGCAGTCATCCTGCACGGTGCCAAGTTGCTCTATGCCTACGGCGAGGCCACTGTGCCCAAGGTTACCGTCACCCTGCGCAAGAGTTATGGCGGCAGCCACATCGTGATGAGCTGTAAGCAGCTCCGTGGCGACATCAACTATGCATGGCCCTCTTCCGAGATTGCCGTTATGGGTGCCAGCGGTGCAGCCAGCGTGCTCTATGCCAAGGATGCCAAGGCCCTGAAGGACGAAGGCAAGGTGGAGGAAGCAAAGGCCTACATCAAGGAGAAGGAAGACGAGTACACCAAGCTCTTCGCCAACCCCTACCAGGCTGCCAAGTTCGGTTACATCGACGATGTCATCGAACCTCGCAACACACGTTTCCGCGTGATCCGCGCATTGGCACAACTGGAGAACAAGAAACTTACCAACCCTGCCAAGAAGCATGGCAACATACCTCTGTAACCTATGAATTTCCTTGCATTAACTATAGATAGCGCATGGCTGGCACTTACCTGTGTGGTGGTTGTCTTTGCCATTCTCGTTGTCCTGGTGGTAATTCTTCAGGTATTCACTCTGGTGGCCAAGACGACCGCCACCAAGGCCAGCAGTGCCAAGGTGGCATATAACCAGCAGAAGCAGGCCAAGACCTTTGCCAATGCCAGCGATGAGGACAAGGCAGCCGTGGCCATGGCTCTCTACCTTTATGAGGAGGAGAAGAAGAACCTGGAAAGCCGTGTGCTCACCATCACGCATACCAGTCAGACCTGGACATCACAGTTGAACCCCAGGCTCTAAGTCGTGTAACCCATTTTAAATAACGTACAAATGAAAGAATTCAAGTTCAAGATAGGTGGCACCGACTATCTGGCCACCGTGGAAGACCTCAGAGGCGGCAACATGCAGGTAACTGTGAATGGCCAGACCTATCAGGTGGAGATTCCCCAAACCAAGGCTCAGGGCCCCCGTCCCGCAGCCTCTGCCCCTGCCGCATCACAGGCAGGCGGTCCCAAGAACGTAGTCAGCGAACTGCCCGGCACAGTTACCGCGGTCAAGGTAGCTGCAGGCCAGCACGTGAAGCGTGGTGAAGTACTGCTCGTTATCGAAGCCATGAAGATGGCCAACGACATCGTGTCCGAGGTGGACGGTACCGTACAGCGCGTAGCCGTGAGCAACGGCCAGAGCGTGAACCAGGGCGACCTGCTCGTGGAGATGGTGGCCGACTTCGTTGCAGCCAAGGCACCTGCACTGGAGCCCAAGCCTGCACCTGCCACACCTGCCGGTGTGAGCACAGCGCCCACCATGTCGGCTCCTGCTACAGGCAGCAAGACTGTTACTGCACCCCTGCCCGGTTCCATCACCAAAATCAGCGTAAAGGTGGGTGACCGAATCAACGTTGGCGATCAGGTGTTGCTCATGGAGGCCATGAAGATGGAGAACAGCATTTCTGCGGAGGCCGCAGGTACTGTCAAGGCCATCCTCTGCAAGGAGGGCGACCAGGTGCAGAGCGGACAGGCACTCGTGGAGTTGGACTAAACATAGCATCATTTCCATAATCATGAAGAATTATATCAAGTATTTCTCCCTGGTGGTCCTGTTGCTCCTTGTCGCAACGCCAGTCATGGCCTTTGAGGTGAAGGAAGGACTTTCCAAGTTCGTTGGCGAGATGGGATTCACCAGTTTTCTGGTCGATGGCGGCTGGAAGAATCTGGTGATGCTCGCCATAGGCTGTTTCCTCCTGTGGCTGGCCATAGTGAAGAAGTTCGAACCTCTGCTTCTGCTTCCCATTGCCTTCGGTATGGTGCTTACCAACCTGCCCGGAGCCGGTCTGTTCCATTCCGAAATGTGGAACAATGAGTTCCTCAATCCGGCCAGCCCCCATTACCACAGTTATGGCTACATCATGGCCAACGGAGGCTTGCTGGACGTGCTCTACATAGGTGTAAAGGCAGGCGTTTATCCCTGTCTTATCTTCCTTGGCGTGGGTGCCATGACCGACTTCGGTCCTCTGATTGCCAACCCCAAGAGCCTCCTGCTGGGTGCTGCCGCACAGATCGGTATCTTCGCAACCTTCATCGTAACGCAGATTGACATTCCCGGACTCGGCTTCACTCCCGAACAGGCTGCTTCTATCGGCATCATCGGTGGTGCGGACGGTCCCACGGCCATCTTCCTTACCTCCAAACTGGCCCCCGAACTGCTTGGTCCCATTGCCGTAGCGGCATACAGTTACATGGCGCTGGTTCCCGTTATCCAGCCCCCCATCATGCGTGCCCTTACCACCAAGGAGGAGCGTCTCATCCGCATGTCCCAGTTGCGTACTGTCAGCAAGAAGGAGAAGATCATCTTCCCCATTGTCGTTACCATTGTCGTCAGTCTCGTAGTGCCCAGTGCCGGCACTCTGGTGGGCTGTCTTATGCTCGGCAACTTGATGAAGGAATGTGGTGTGGTGGACCGTCTCAGCAAGGCCGCACAGAACGAACTAAACAACATAGTGGTCATCTTCCTTGGTATTACCGTGGGTGCTACCGCCTCAGCCGAGTCTTTCATGAACGTGCAGACCATCGGTATCCTCTGCGTGGGCATCGTAGCCTTCGGTGTAGGTAGCGCCTGTGGCGTGCTCATGGCCAAACTGATGAACCTGTTCCTGAAGGAGAAGATCAATCCCCTCATCGGTTCTGCCGGTGTCAGCGCCGTACCTATGGCCGCCCGCGTCTCTCAGGAGCAGGGTCAGAAGGAGGACCGTCGCAACTTCCTGCTCATGCATGCCATGGGTCCCAACGTTGCCGGCGTTATCGGTTCTGCCGTGGCGGCAGGTCTGTTGCTGAGTTTCCTGGGATAGTATGTTTAACGTTTAGCGTTTAACGTAGGGACACTGAAATGCTGTGTCCGGGATAAAGATAATAAAAGCGCCCCGAGGTTTGTTCCTTGGGGCGTTTTGCACATCACGACCGGGCCTGTATTGCGTCTTGGGGGGCGGGGGGAGTTACTTTCCCATAAGCCACTTCCACACTGGCACCACGGGTATTCCCTCTTCTGTACCCTCCTCATCATAAGTAATCAATAGGCAGGTCCAGTCTTCGTGTGTTTTGGAATATTTTACCAGTGGCGCAACCTCTCTGTTGTGTGTTGCCTCCTCTTTGATGCTATATGATACTTGTATGGCCAACTTCACGTCAGGCACAATGAAGTCTATCTCTTTCTCTGCGCTCAGGAAAAACACGTTCTTTTTGCCAAACCGTCTGCATAGTTCCACCGCCACAATGTTCTCCAGTAGCGATGTCTCAGAGTTCATCAGAAACAGGTTCAGCAGACCATTGTCAACGAAGTAATATTTCTTCTGCATTTCCTTCTCCGTAAGCTTGCCAATCTCATTCTCCATTGGCAGAATCAGCCAACTGTCGGTGGCATAATCCACATAGTCTATTGTTGTAGGCACACTGATGGACGACCCCGTTGCCACGATTACATTCTTCAGTCTGTTATACGACAACGGTTGCTTTACGCTCTCAGCCATTTTTTTTATCAAGATGTTCAAAATCCTGTCGTTCTTAATGTTGTTTCGTGCACAGATGTCACCAAGATAGATTTTCTGATACAAACTAGAAAGCATGGCTCGCTTGTTCTTAAACGACGGAATCTCTGGCAGTCCTCCGTAGTAGAAGTATTCGTTCAGATGCCGTTTCACCTCGCTGCGCTGTATTGTGTCGTACTCCCAATGCTCTTTCAGTTTCACCTGCTGCGCCGCCAGATACTCCTTGAACGAATATGGGTATGCGTCATAGATAAAGAAGCGTCCGCCTAATGTTGTTGCTACTTCCTTGCTCAGCATCTTTGCATTGCTGCCCGTCACATAGACCCTGTATTTTGCATCAGCCAATCTGCGTACGAACTTGTCCCAGTGCGGAATGTTCTGCACCTCGTCCAAAAAAACTATGGGTTTCTTTCCATACAGTTCCAGATGAGCTTCCAACAGACTATTGAAGTCTTCCGTCTGAAATTCCGCCAGACGTTCATCCTCAAAGTCAGCAAATAGAATCTCATCCCATCCCTTTCCTGCTGCTTGAAGTTGACGGACATGCTGGTACAGCAAGTACGATTTGCCTGCATGTCTTACACCAACAATCACATAGTTGCCGTTCTCTTCAAATTCTACGGGACGGTTCACAATCACCGCCTCATCCACTTCGCGCTGCTTGCTAATCAGACACAGCTTTAGGATGTCTTTGCTAATGCCCATATAAACTAAGATTTATAAAAAAGTATAGTTTTTATTAAATTCTGTTTGTAAATATAGGCATTTTCTATAAAACAGGATTAACAAAATCCCTTTTTATGCAGTAATTTCACATTCTTTACCACAAACACATTGAATTTTATACCACTTTATTTCCTTCTTGTTGCTCCAAAGAGTTCTGAGTGGGAACCAAGGCGGACCAAAATGTAATACAAGGGATTTAAGTTGGCAACTTTTCCTGCATGTCTTTTTGCAGGGAACAAGCGTAGCATTCTCAACATGGAGGCTGTTAAATTTTGTCATTCCCAGAAAAACTTGTATCTTTACCCCTGAATTCCGTCACCACAGCGGTGGTGTGAGGAAGGACTTTACCGAAAAAGGTGTTATTGAAATTACTAATCTTTAAACAATAATTTTATGAAACATTATTTACCCAATTCCTTGCGTGCGCTGTTCCTGTCCCTGGCGGTGCTCCTGTCCCTGCCCATGCTGGCAGTAGAGGTTGAGATTGATGGGATAAACTATGACCTTAATGCAGAGGCAAAGCAGGCTACTGTAATAAAGAAGAGCAGTGGCAAGTATTCTGGTGAAGTTGTTATCCCAGAGTCTGTGGAGCACGAGGGCGCTGCATATAGAGTGACGAGCATAGGGGATGCTGCTTTCTTTAATTGGCCGGGTTTGACCTCGGTTACTATCCCCAATAGTGTGACGAGCATAGGGCATTCTGCTTTCGCTTATTGCTCTGGTTTGACCTCGGTTACTATCCCCAATAGTGTGACGAGCATAGGGAGGGGGGCTTTCGATTATTGCTTAGGTTTGAGCTCGGTTACTATCGGCAATAGTGTGACGAGCATAGGGCGTGAGGCTTTCCATGATTGCTCTGGTTTGATCTCGGTTACTATCGGAAGTGGTGTGGAGAGCATAGGGTGGAGTGCTTTCTCTGATTGCTCCAAACTCCTTGATGTTTATTGCTATGCCGAGAAGGTGCCTTCTACAGAGAGCACTGCATTTAATTATTCGCCAATAGTAAATGCCACCCTTCATGTTCCTGCTGCTTCCATTGATAGTTATAAGGCAACTGCACCTTGGAGAAGGTTTGGCAAGATTGTGGCCCTTACCGAAGAGGAGACAGGCATTGACGAACTGAAAGGTGAAAACGGAAAAGTGAAAACTGCCCTCTACGACCTCTCCGGCCGTCGTGTGCAGAAGGGGCAGAAGGGTGTCTTTATCCAGAACGGCAAGGTGATGGTTAGGTAAGCATTTCCCAAGTACAGACTGATACATACGCAATCCGCAGGCACCCAATGGCGAGGGCCTGCGGATTTTTTTGGGGGGAAGCAAATACATGCTTCATGGCCGTTTTATAGTTTCCTCCATAGGAAACTCGAGTTTCCTATGGAGGAAACTGCAGTTCTCCTATAGGGAAACTGGTGAGGCGAAACGATGACACCTTAAGGAAAATTACTCATCCGCTCACCGTTAACTCCTCCCCCTTTAGGGGGGGGACCGAGGGGGGCTTCACCCTCTCACCTCGTCTTCCTCAGGTAGTCGGCACGTTTGGTCATGTAGTCGGCCTGTGCCTGTGCGAGGCGGTTCTGGCTTTCACGCAGGAGGGTTTCGCTCTCCAGCAGGTCGGAGAGGATTTCCGTGCCCATGCGGTATTTGTCCAGAGACATGCGCATGTTCTCCGTTGCCTCCTCCACGCTGGTCATGGCTATGGCTATCTGCTTGTATGCCTCTACGAGGGAGGACCAGGAGGATTCGATGTCGATGATGAGTTGTTCGCGTGCATCCTGCAACTGGTTGTCGGCCTGCTGGAGGGCAAGTTTCTCGCGGCGTATGGCATGCGCTCCGCCCCACCATGCTGTGAGGGGCACGCTGACGGTGCCGAAGACCATGCCGTTGTTCACCGTGTTGTCCATCATGGACTTGGTGCCTTCGGACAGTCCTCCGATGCCTGTGTGGCTGAGGGCAAGGCCTACGGCCACGGTGGGCAGACGCTTGCCCACCTCCATGCGCACCTTCAGTTTGCCGGCTTCCACACCCTTTTGTGCCATGGCCAGTTCCTGACGTGAGGCAAGGGCCTGCCGTGGCTCGATGTAGTAGGCGATGGGGTTCTCCGTTTCGGTGGGCAGGTGCAGGCTGACGTCCACCTCCTCTCCTGCCATGCCTATCTGCTGGGCCAGCAGGAGGCACATGACGTGGTGCGCATTGCTGAGGGTGAGGCTGTCCGAGGAGAGACGCTGCAGTTCCAGACGCACGCGGAGCAGGTCGTTGCGGGTGGTCACTCCGGCATCCACATAGGTCTGCACCTCCTTGTAGATGGCGCGCAGTTGTGCCTGTGCGGCACCGACGGTGGCCTGGTTCAGTTTCAGTTTCACTATCTGGTAGTAGTTCTCCGTCACCTTCTGCAGGATGTCCTTGGTTTGCAGTTCCATCTGCAGTTCCGCCACATCCTGTCCTATGGCGGCCAGGCGGTTGCCGTTCACTATCTGCCCTCCGGCAAAGAGGGGCTGTGTCACCGTTCCCATCACGGCATAGGCCTGGTCCATCTCGCGTACGGAGAAGGGCTGCCCTGCCAGAGCCGCCAGTTGCGGGTTTATCTGCTCCAGTGCCGCCAGTTCCTGGGGGTAGTAACCGTCGGCCTTCACCATCTTGTCGAAGGCATGGAAGGCCATGACGTTGGCGGATATTTCGGGGAAGAACTTTGTGAAGGCTTCCTTTTTCTGTTCTCCAGCCTTCTGTATTTCCAGGGCGGCATTCTGCAGGGTGCGGTTGCGTGTGGCTGCATTTTGCAGGCATTCCTCAAGGGAGAGGGTACGAGGCTGAGCTTGCATGGCAAGGCAGCAGAAGAAAAGACCCACCCCCAAACCCCTCCCTCTATGGAGGGGAGTGGTAACAGCCGACTCGGAGTGCTCAGAATAGTCGGAGTTTTCAGAATAGTCGGAGTTTTCAGAATAGTCGGAGTTTTCTGAATTTCCGCTCATCGCTCCAGGCTCACGCGCAGTTTTCCGTTTTCCGTTTTCCGTTTTCCGTTTTGTCTCATACAGTTTCCAGTACACCACGGGCAGCACGGTGGTGACGAGCAGGAGCATGCCCACACCGCCGGCAAAGATGGTGATGCCCACGGGCATCCAGAAACTGCTGCCTGCAATGATCATGGGCACTACGCCCACGGCCGTGGTGGCCGTGGTCAGGAAGATGGGCACCATGCGGCGCTTGCCGGCATCGAAGGCGGCCTCCTTGGCCGACATGCCGGCGGCCATCTTCTCGTTGGCATGCTCGAAGATGAGTATCTCGTTGCGCATGATCATGCCCATGAGGGTGATGAAGCCGAACAGGCTGGTGAGTCCCAGAATCTTGTTGGCAATGAGCAGGCCCACTATGGCGCCCGGCATGCCCAGGCTGATGGCCACGATGCAGATGATGGCAATGGAGAACTTGCGGAAGTTGAACAGCAGGAAGAAGAAGATGAGCACCACGGCCATGCCCAGGCCTGCCATTATGTCGGGGGTGATGTCGTTGTTCTCCTCCGTCTCTCCTCCCACCTCGGCACGCACTCCCCGGGGCAGGGGCATTTGGCCGATGTAGTCGATGATGCGGTTCTGTATGTTCAGGGCAAAGGTTCCGCGCTTGCCCTCGGCGGTTACGGAGATGCAACGCTCGCCGTTGCGGTGCACTATCTTGGTGTGCCCCCATCGGGGAGCCACGCCGGCCACCTGTCGCAGAGGCACGGAGGCCCCGGTGGGCGTACTCAGGTAGGTGTCGTCCACATCGCTGAAGGTCATCTGTTCGGTGGCACGGTCCTTGAGAACCAGAGGCACCTCGTAGGTACGGCTCTTGCCGTCCACGCTGCCTGCCTCCCAGATGGAACCAATCTGCATCTTGCCCGTCTGGAGCATGAGTTGCAGTTCGGCAGAGGTGCGCGATATGCCCAGTTGGCTGGAGGCTACGGGGTCCAGAGAGACTTCCACAAGGGGCGAGGGACGGTCATAGTCGGTATGCACCCATTCCAGTTCCGGAATGGTGCGCATCTCCTGCATGAGCATGTCGGCCGCCTGTTGTATGGAATCTATGTTGTTGCCATAGAAACGGTACTCATAGGTGGGCACGGGCAGATAGTCCATCTGCTTCCAGCGCACGTAGGCGCCCGGCCAGTGGTTGCTGTACTTGGGAGCCAGTTTGTCCAGCAGTTCCAGCGAGGCCTCTATGCTCTCCGTGTTTACGATGAGTTGGGCGAAGTTCTTGCCCGCTATGACTGGAGCGTAGGACATGTGGAAGCGCGGTGAGGAACAGCCAATGAAACTGGTCACGCCCGTCACCTTCTCCTCCTTCTCGAGGATGCCGGTCAGTTCGTAGGTAATCTTCTTCGTCTCCTCCAGGCCGCTGCCCTCCGGCAGGTATATCTCCACGGCAAACTGGTTGCGGTCGGCATAGGGGAACTGGCGCATCTTCAGAAGCGGGAAGAGCACCCCGGTGGCCACCACCAGCACTATGCTCCCGGCGATGGTGAGCCACGGATGGCGGAAGTTCCACGCCAGGGTCCTGTCGTACCAGTCCTGCACCCAGTCGGTGATGTCACGCTTGCCGGGAACCTTCTCCTTCACCTTGCGTATGATGGCCACGTTGAGCAAGGGTATGATGACCGCCGCCACCACCAGGGAAACCATCAGGTTGATGGTGATGGTCGGGGGGAAGATCCGTATGGCATCAGCGGCCTCGCCCTTCAGGGTGAGGAGTATGGGGAAGAAGATGGCGCAGATGCATACCGTGGCCAGAAGCATGGGCCAGAAATACTGCTGCACGCTCTTTATGGCGGCCTCCATGCGGCTCATGCCGCCAGCCAGATACTCCAGATAGCCGTCTATGACCACGATGCTGTTGTCCACAATCATGCCCAGCACCACGATGAGGCATGCCAGGGTGATGATGTTCAGTTCTATGCCCATGGCATACATGATACCCGTGCTGACGAAGGTGGACAGCGGTATGGTGAGTGCTGCCACCATGGCACTCCTGATGGGGAAGAGCACTATCATTACGGCCACGATGATGACCATGGAGATGAGCAGGTCGCGCAGGAAGTCGCTCACGCTGGTTCCCACCACCTCGGGTTGGTCGGTGATGCGGCGCATCTGCACGTCCTCGGGCAGGCAGTCCTGGCGGAACTGGTCCAGTATCTCGTCCACATCCTCGCCGAACATGACTATGTTGTTGCCCTTCAGCATCTCCAGCGACAGGATGACGCAACGCTTGCCGTTGGACTCTATGTAGCCGTCGCTCAGGTCGTATTCCCTCAGCACCGAGGCAATGTCGCGCACACGCACCGTCTTGCCGTCGGGCGTGGTGAGGATGATGCGCTCGCTGATTTCCTGTTCGGAACTGATGGACGGAGCCACGTGTATGTTCAGGTTCTGTTGCGGTGTGGACAGGGTTCCGCTCATGGTGGTAAGTCCCTGACTTGTCAGAGCCTGGATGAGGGCCGACTGCCCTATGCCGTAAGCCGCCAGGCGCTCTCTGTCCACGCAGATGGTCAGTTGCTCCTTCTTCTCGCCCAGTTGCTGCACCTTGCTCACGCTGGGCAGACGGCGCAGGCGGTCGGCCAGTTCGTCGCTATAGCCCTGCAACTCGCGGTAGGAGCGCTGGTCGCTCTCCACGGTGATGAGCAGAGCGCTGGTGTCGCCGAAATCGTCCTGGACCACCAGGGCCACGACACCTTTGGGCAGTGAGGACTTGAAGTTGTTCAGTCCGTGCTTCATCTTGCTCCACACGGGGGTGAGGTTGTTCTGGTCGTCCTGGAACTCCACCATGACGATGCACATGCCGTTCTGGCTGGTAGAGTAGGTCTTGCTGCGGTTCACCTCCTTGTAGGTGAAGATATACCTTTCCAGTGGTCGTGCCACCTGTTCCTCTATCTCCTCGGCCGTGGCGCCCGGCATTACGGCAATGACCACGCCCTGACGGATGGTGAAGGCTGGGAACTCGTCCTTGGGCATCACATACATGGCCCAGATGCCGAAGGCCAGAAACAAGGCCGTTATAAAGGCCGTAATCTTATAGTTTTGGATGGGCCACGCTATCCATGAGTTGGTTTTGAATGCCATGATAGTATAAATTTGAAAACGGAAAGGGGAAAACGGAAAACTGAAAGTTTTTCCTTTGCTCGGAGGAGTCAGAGAACTCGGATTATTCGGAAAACTCGGACTTTCCCGAGAAACCGCTCACCGCAGTTTTCCGTTTTCCGTTTTCCGTTTTCCGTTTGTCACCCTCGTCCCTTCGCTCACCTTCTGGTATCCCTCCACGATAACCTTGTCTCCTTCGGACAGGCCGGAGAGTATCTGTATGCGGTCGCCAACGGTCTCTCCCACGGACACGTTGCTTCTGTGGGCCTTGCCGTCTGCCATGGTCCATACGAAGAGGTTGCCGCCAGCTGATTGTTGTACGGCACGTATGGGCAGGTACATGCCCTGCTGTCCTGTCTGGCCGGACAATGCCACCTTGGCTACCATGCCGGGCAGGATGTCGCCATCGGGGTTGTCTATGTTTATGCGTATGTCGTAGGTATGAGTGGCTGCATCGGCAACTACCCCTTTCTCAATAGCGCCACCGCTGACCTGCTTGCCGTTCAGCGCCTCTATGGTAAGGCTGGAGGGCGTGGAGGGCGATATGACGGCAATCTCCCTCTCGGGGATGCTGACCTTGACCTTCAGTTTGCGGATGCTCAGTATGCTCACCACAGGCTGGGAGGGCAGGGCGGTCTCGCCGGTACTGAGGGACTTCTTGCCCACCACGCCGTCGATGGGAGCATGGATGCTGCAGTCCTCCAGCATCTTCCTGGCGGCAGAGAGCGAAGCCTCGGCCTGTTTCACCTTGCTCTGCACCTCCACCCATT
This sequence comes from Bacteroidaceae bacterium, assembly GCA_017503065.1. Next base: position 24,097 of record JAFVTT010000035.1, read on the forward strand.
TCATGTCGGCCAGCGACTTGTTCTCATGCAGTTTTCTCATGCGCTCCAGGGCATCGGTGGCCTGCTTGTGAGTGGCCTGTGCCATGGCCAGGGCGTTCTCCGCCTGGGTTTTGTCCATCTCGGCCAGCAGTTGGCCCTTGCGCACGGCTTGTCCCTCGCTCACATGCACCTGCCTGATCATGCCCATGCCGGTGAAACTGACTGCCACTGACGTACCTTCTTCCACTACACCCACATAGGATGCCGGAGCGGCATCGCTGCTGAGGCATACGGTTTCCGTGGTCACTTTCAGAACGTCGGTGTTCTGCTTCTTCTCCTTGCCAGAGCATGCCATCATGCACAATGCCGCCAGCACGGTGCACAGGATATATGCATTCTTCTTCATGATTGGTTTTATGTTGCTTTTGTTCTTTTTCGGCATACAAAGATATGCTATGTGGCGGATAAATTGTTCTGCCCGCTTGCTTTTTTTAGCATAGCAGAGGGAAAAAGAACATGTTATTAACCATTTTTGTCAGTTACATCCTTGCCGAAACTCTTGCACGTGGACATAAAAAGGCGTATATTTGTACTCTGGATACCTTTCTGCGCGATACAAGAAGTATGGAAGCACTTACCCTGTTCGAACTCAATGCCCGTGTGCGTGCCCTCATAGAAGGGGGCATGGAGACCTCCTATTGGGTTCAGGGCGAACTGATGGAAGGGCGCGAAGGCTATGGGGGGCACTTCTATGGCGAACTGGTGGAGAAGAGCGAGGCCACGGGCAGTGTCGTTGCACGCGCACGCATAACGATATGGGCGCGTACATATAATATATTGGCCCTGCGCTTCCGCGAGGAGACGGGGCAGAGCCTCCGCCCCGGGTTGAAGGTGCTCATGCAGGTGCGTGTCACCTTCAGCGAACTCTATGGCTACTCCCTCAATGTCCTGGACATAGACGGAACCTACACCCTTGGCGATATGGCACGCCGCCGCCAGGAAATACTGCGCCAGTTGGAGCGGGATGGCATCATAGATGACAACAAGACCCTGCCCCTTCCCACACTGATGAAGCGCATTGCCGTAGTGTCCAGTGCCACGGCGGCAGGCTATGGCGACTTCTGCCGCCAGTTGCAGGAGAACGACTGGGGACTGGCCTTCGACGTGCGCCTGTTTCCTGCCGTCATGCAGGGCCAGCATGTGCCGGAAAGCATCTCTGCCGCCCTTATGGCCATTGCCGATGAGGCGGAGCACTGGGATGTTGTGGTGATTATCCGTGGCGGCGGTGCCACCAGCGACCTTTCCGACTACGACTCATACGATCTGGCTGCCTGCATAGCCCAGCACCCCCTGCCCGTGATTACCGGTATAGGGCACGACCGCGACGAAACGGTGCCCGACCATGTGGCGCACACATCCGTGAAGACGCCCACGGCAGCCGCTGCCTTCATTGTGGAACATCAGTTGGAACTCCTCTCTCACCTCCAGGACCTGCAGCAACGTATCCCCCTGGCTGCCACAGCATTGATGCAAAGGGGCGAGCAGCGTCTGGCACTGCTCCGCCAGCGCCTTCCATCCATGGCCATGCTAATGATACAGATGGAACGGCAGCGCATAGACCGTTTCTTCATGCTCCTGCCCATGGCCACCAAGGGCCTGTTGGAAAGGGAGAAGCACCGCATAGACCTCCTCGCCCAACGTATGGACGACATGAACCCCGAACTGCTGCTACGGCGTGGATACAGCATCACTCTGATGGATGGCAAGATAGTGACCAAGGCCTCCTCTCTCCGCCCTGGGGCCAAACTCATCACACGTTTTAGCGATGGTGATGTGGTGTCGGAGGTGAGGGAAACGGGAAAAGTGAAAACGGAAAACCGACTGGACTCTCTCTCCCAATCCCTCAATAAGAGAGGGGAGTAGTTGCAGCAGATAATATAAATAAACTAACCCTTTAACAAAATTCTCATTCCCCAGTACAATATACTCCCTCCCATACAGGGGAGGGTTGGGGGAGGGGTCTTATAATATGAAATACGAAGAAGCCATAAAGACTCTTGAAACCATTGCCCGCCAGTTGGAGCAGAACGAACTGCCCATCGACCAGATTGCCGACCGTCTGCGCGAGGCACAGAAACTTGTCGCCTTCTGTCGGGAGCAACTCCTTTCCGTGGATCAGGAGATAAAGAAAATCATCGACGAGGAGCCTGCCGGGTAGCAAATAATCGTCCGTGTGGAGAAAAACATGGAAGATTGTATCGTTGTTACGATATAATTGTGTACTTTTGCAAGCAAATACGCTTGGATGACCACAACTTGAAATGACAAAGAAGCAGGCTTTGCAGATATTCAACTCGGCACAGGTGCGTACCGTGTGGGACGATGAACAGGAGAAGTGGTACTTCTCCGTGGTGGACGTGGTAGGCATTCTTACTGACCAACCTGATACCGACCGGGCCAGGAATTACTGGAAGGTACTGAAACACAGGTTGAAGAAGGAAGGTGCCGAGTCGGTTACAAATTGTAACCAACTGAAATTAGTGGCTGGCGATGGCAAGAGTTATAAGACAGACGTTGCCGATACGGAGCAACTCCTCCGCATCATCCAGTCCATCCCCTCTCCCAAGGCCGAACCTTTCAAGCAATGGATGGCCATGGTGGCAAGCCAGCGCATAGACCAGATGCAGGACCCGGAACTTTCCATCGAGCAGGCCGTGGCTGATTATCGCAGACTTGGTTATTCCGAGGCGTGGATAAACCAGCGCATCAGGAGCATTGAGGTACGCAAGAACCTTACCGACGAGTGGCAACGTTCGGGCGTGGAGGGTAATCAGTATGCCACCCTTACAGATATCATCACCCAGGCATGGAGCGGACGCACTACCAGACAATACAAACAACTGAAGGGGCTGAAGAAGGAAAGTCTTCGCGACAATATGACCAATATCGAACTTGCCCTGAATATGTTGGCAGAGGCTTCTACAACCGAGATTTCAAAAATAAGGAATCCCAAAGGCTTCGCCGCAAGCGCCAGAATAGCCAAGGAAGGCGGTTGCGTGGCTCAGGCGGCCCGAAAGGAATTGGAAAGCAAGACGGGTCACTCCGTCATTTCTCCGGCAAAGGCCTCCGATTATCTTCTTTCGCCAGATGAGTCGGAGGATTGAGGGCCAAAACGGCAGAACTTAATACGAGCAAAAACAAATCAAACGACAATGAACGAAATAGATTGGAGTAGCCTTTCCTTTGGCTACATGAAGACAGACTACAATGTGCGCTGCTATTATCGCAATGGCGCATGGGGAGAGATAGAGAATTGCAGCGAGGAGACCATCCCCCTGCACATGGCTGCCACCTGCCTGCACTACGGACAGGAGGCTTTCGAGGGACTGAAGGCTTACCGTTGCCCTGACGGCAAGGTGCGTGTGTTCCGCTCCGACGAGAATGCTGCCCGTCTGCAGAGCACCTGCCGTGGCATACTTATGCCCGAACTGCCCACGGAGAAGTTCAACGAGATGGTGGACCGTGTGGTGCGCCTGAACGAGCGCTTCATCCCTCCCTACGAGAGCGGTGCCAGCCTCTACATCCGTCCCCTGCTCATCGGCACCAGCGCCCAGGTGGGCGTGCATCCCTCCGAGGAGTATCTGTTCCTTATCTTCGTTACACCTGTTGGTCCCTACTTCAAGGGCGGTTTCTCCACCAACCCCTATTTAATCATCCGCGAGTATGACCGTTCGGCCCCTCTCGGCACCGGTGTGTACAAGGTGGGCGGAAACTATGCGGCCTCTCTTCGTGCCAACAAGATGGCGCACGATCTGGGCTACTCCTGCGAGTTCTATCTTGATGCCAAGGAGAAGAAGTACATCGACGAGTGCGGTGCTGCCAACTTCTTCGGTATCAAGGACAATACCTACGTTACCCCCAAGTCAACCAGCATTCTGCCCTCCATCACCAACAAGAGTCTGATGCAGTTGGCTCAGGACCTCGGCCTGAAGGTGGAACGCCGTCCCATTCCCGAGGAGGAGTTGGATACCTTTGAGGAGGCCGGAGCATGTGGCACGGCAGCAGTCATCTCGCCCATCGAGCGCATAGACGACTTGGAGAACAAGCGCAGTTACGTCATCTCCAAGGACGGCAAGCCCGGTCCCATTTCCACCAAACTCTACAATAAACTGCGTGGCATTCAGTACGGTACCGAACCCGACATCCATGGCTGGACACGAGTGGTGATAGAGTAGAAAGAAAGAGGGACCCACCCCCGGCCCTTCCCTGTATGGAGGGGTTAGGGGGTGGGTCTCCTTTTAAGAGTACAAGTATCTCTTGATGCTCTGCTTTGGGGTCTTTTCAAAGGCCTCGGTGCGAATCTCGGTGCTGGAGATTTTGCTGTAGGCGGCCAGTTCCGGGTTCAGGGCAAGGACGTTGTGGTTGATGAGTTTATCAAGTGCCTGGGCGTCAATGCCGTCCTTCTTTCCTGCCTCGTAGTCGGCAACGACAAGAGCCACGATGGCGTTCTTGCGGCCTACAACCAATGACTCCATGACGTAGGGGAGGTTGTTTATCTTGTCTTCTATCTCCTCGGGGTAGATGTTCTGGCCGTTGGCGGTGAGAATCATGTTCTTGCAACGTCCCTTGATGAAGACATTGCCCTTGGTGTCCAGAACGCCCATGTCGCCGGTCTTCAGCCAACCGTCTTCAGTAAATGCGGCTGCTGTCGCTTCCTCGTTCTTGTAGTATCCGAGCATGACGGCATCGCCCTTTACCTGAATTTCGCCCAGAACCTTGATGGGGTCGGCAGAGTCGATGCGCAACTCCAGAGGGTCGGCCTTTTTGCCACATGAATACTTGGCAAACTCGCTCTTGTCGCAATATGAGATGAGGGGGCCGCACTCGGTCATGCCATAACCAACGACGTATGGGAAGTCCATGCGCTTGAGCAGGTCTTCCACTTCTCGGTTGAGTGCCGCCCCGCCAAGGATGAGGCCTGTGGAGAATCCGTTGCCAAAGGCGGAGAGAAGTCCCTTCTTTATCTTGTTGAGGGCTATTCTATCAAGGCCGGGAACCTTCAGGAGCATGTTGGCCGGGAACTTGTGTATGGCCGGGAACACCCTTGACTTGAATATCTTCTCTATGACCAAAGGCACGGTAAGGAACATGAAGGGCTTTACCTTGCCCAGCCCCTCCAGCAGACGTGCAGGGGTAGGCTTGCCCGGCATGATGTAAACGTGGCAACCGCCTGCCAGGGGGAAGAGTACGTCGAATGTTTGGCCGAACATGTGTGCCATGGGCAGGATGGCAAAGATGTGTCCGCCCTGAGTGGCTGGAATCTCGCGGCGTGCAAAGTCGAGGTTCACCGACAGGGAACGTGCCGGCAGAACCACACCCTTGGAGGTTGCGCTGGTTGTGCCTGATGTGAAACTGATTTCCACGACGGCCTCCATGTCGCGCTCCTCGGGATAATAGTTTATGAGGTCTGCGCTCAGACCGTTGGGATAGCGTTTTGCAAAGTGTTCATCAAGGGTGTATTGGGCTTCGGCCAAAGCCTTTTCCGTTGCCACGCAGATGCTTATGTCCTTCACGTTGATGATGCCGGCAAAACCGGGAGTGGATTCAAGTTGCTTGATGTACTTTTCGTCGCTCTCCAGGCTGTTGAAGGCAATGTCGTCGGCTATGAGCAACTTGCACTCGGAGAAAGCGCCCAGTTCTGCCACTGCGGCAGGGGTGAAATCGGGGAGGAAGGGCACTGAGACGGCCTCGTAGGTCAGTGTGGCGAAGTATGCGATGACCCATTCTGCCGAGTTGCGGGCATAAAGGGCAATCTTGTCTCCCTTCTTGATGCCGGCCTCAGCAAACAGGATGTGATACTTCTCTATCTGTTCGGCCATCTGGCCATAGGTGTAGGTTGTGCCGCCAAAATTAGTTACGGCAGGAAATGTCCAATTCTCTTTTATCGAGTCATTCAAAAGACTTGCGAAGTGCTTCATTTATATGTCAAATGTTTTGTGTACAACTTACTGTCAAGGCGCTCAGTCCGTTTGGAACGGTCTTTTAGTTTTGACCTGTTTGCCTTTTAAAGGTTTAATTTTAGGGCGCAAATGTACTTATTTTTGAGCAATTTTCTCTTCTTTTTGGCAAGAAAATGCGCAGAAAGTGCGATATAGGTGCAATAGACGGCTCATGATTCCTATGTAAGGCAAAGTTGTGGGCTTCGTCTTTTGGAGAAAAGAAAGATTATTTGTATTTTTGTTCTGTTGTTTTCATTAACTTGCTATATAGGGAAACTATGACAGATTACAGTAATAAGGAGAAAAGAGTTAATAGCGTTAACTCTGTAGGATGGTTGGGGTATCTCTTGGGCGCCGTTGCCATATTTGCCGGCTTCTTCTGGGCTTTTACACATGGAATAAATACAGACATGAGTACAAGGGATAAGGGGATGGTTGGTTTTGCGATATTGATGGTATTATTCCTTGTTTATGCCTTCTTGAGCATTGCTTTCAATAGAACCGGATTCTATCTTGATAGGATAGAGTATAAAGTAGGTTTATTCCGGAAGAAAGTGGTATGGCGCGATGAAATTGCCAGTGTATGTGTCAAGTATACTTACGAAAGTGGATCCAAATCTTCTAAATACACTGAACTTGAGGTGGTCAAGACGGACGGAGGGTCTGTTTGTCTAAGGACAGAGACATCAAATAAGTTGATGGAATACTATGATTTAATGCTTCGCTTTCTGTATGTTGATTACCCCATAAGAAAAGGCACTCCAGCCAGAACCATAAATTTGCATAATCCGGATGGCTTGAAACTAAGGGCATCTGTAAATAATTTAGAGGACTCGAAGGTCTTGAAGGTTACGCCTGGAGATGTTGTGTGCTTACTGGTATCTATAGGCCGGTCATCAGGCCGGTCATTGAAGTATGCCGATAATCTGAATCTTCATCTGTTTCCTATACGTAAAGATGACAAGAGCGAAATCATAGTCAAGTATTATGATAATGTGACGTATGCGGCGCTTTCCAACGTTGCAAATCTGGAGCAAGAGACGGAAAAATTGGACAAGCGTGCTCAGGATGAAAAGGACACTGAACGTGGATGCATGATTGCATATGTTTTTGTATTGATACTTCTCTTTATGATTGTGTATATGCTGTCATTAGCACCTGCTTAGGGTTAATATTCCGGAAGGTTGACGGTTGACAATTAGATATTCTGCGTACAGGCGAATTCTTAACTGTCAGCCGTCAGTCTTTTTATCACCTCTCCTGCCAGCATCATGCCGAAGATGGCGGTTATGTGGCAGAGGGAGCCGTTTGTCTGTACCTTGCGGAACTGTAGTTCCTCCTGTACGATGTGTCCTCCGGTGCGGTTCTCCATGGCGGGTTCTTCGCTATGGACGCAAAGGAACTTGCGGCGTGGCCATGTCTTTGCCTTCTTGAATCGGTTGCGTACGGCACGGGCCAGCGCGTCGCCCTGCACCTTGGAAAATTCCGTCAGCCTCACCTTCGTGGGGTCTATGCGCAGTGCTGCCCCCATGCTGGATAGCAGGGTGGGGCGGGGCAGTGAGGTGGTTCGCAGGATGAGGTCGCACTTGTCGCGGAGCGAGTCTATGCAGTCTATCACATAGTCGTAGTCACCGAGGCGGAATTCTTCTGCCGTCTCCTCGGTGTACATGGCCTCCAGGGCAGTGATTTCGGCATTGGGATTGATGGAGAGCAGGCGTGCCTTCATGGCCTCCACCTTTGCCTGTCCTATGGTGTTTTGTGTGGCCATAAGTTGGCGGTTCAGGTTGGTGGGGCACACGCGGTCGCTGTCCACTATGGTCAGGTGCGTCAGTCCTGCACGGATGAGTCCCTCGGCACACCACGAGCCTACGCCTCCCACGCCGAAGAGTATCACTCTGGCATCGTCCAGTGCCGTCATTCCCTCGTGCCCCAGGAGGAGTTCTGAGCGGTTGAATATTTCTGCCTGCTTCATCTGGTCTTTATTGGGTATTTGTCGTTCTTCATTCTCTGCAAAGATACATATTTTAACCATTATAACCATAATTGCGCTGAAATATGATACTTTATTATATATAATAAGGTATTTTTGTTGTTATATGGAGAAAAATACGTAAATTTGCATGTGCCAGATATAGTGTTAATATGTGGGCAAGCGTAGACTATATAAGATAAACCTAACAAAATATTTATTAACCTTGATTAATTAACTACCAACTTATGAAGAAAAACCTACTAATGTTGGCTCTGTTGCTCCCTGCCATGGCGGGATGGGCACAGACGGATGCCATCAAGGCATCTACATCGGTGGACAGTCCAGAAAGCATGTTCACCATGAAGAACGGCAATGGTCTGATCATGACCTCCTACACCTCTCCCACGGAGACAGCGGAGAATGCCGGCAAGTTCGCCTTCTATGCCGAGGATGGCAAGGAGAACTCCTACTACATCTACAGCGTAGACCGCAAGAAATGGGTGTCCTACACCAAGGCCGCCAGTTACAACAACGGCGTTAATTTTGCCCAGTTGGTGGATGCCAAGGAAAGCGCACAGCCCTGGAATGCCACCAAGGTGACGGTAAGTGGCAACGAGGTTTATCAGTTTGCTCCCTACAATACCACTTCCGTGGCCGCCAAGTACATGAACTGGTTCGGTGGCAAGGACCAGAACGCTCTGGACAATACTACTATAACCGTAGGTCTGTGGCAGGATGGCGCAAGCAAGGATGGAGGCAGTCGCTGGATTATCAGTGAAGTGAGTCTTTACACTTACACTATCGAACTGCAGGAGGGTAGCGTAACCATCAACGGTCAGGAGTATACCAACGGCCAGACGGTTACCGTTACCGGTCATCTCTCTCCCAGCGACGTGGTTGCCACACAGAAGGAGGGCAAGTTTGCTGTGGTTAGCGTGGACAACGAGACCAAGACCGTTTCCGTTACCTACTACGACATGCCCGAACTCCGCGACAGCGAGGCATACACTCAGGCATGGGTATATCCCAAGCAGCAGGATGCCGTAGGCACTGCCATGAGCGAGAAGGAGGGTGAGGTTTACACCCTGTACAACAATGTACTGGCCGCCAGTTTCCTGAAGGGCGACAAGGGTGTCTACTTCTTGGGTAGCAAGGCCATGAACCTGGTGGCAGGCACAGAACTCTTCATCGTGGGCTTCGGCGCAGGCGAGAAGGTTGCCGCCAGCCAGATGCAGATGAAGAGTTTCGAGCAGAAGGACCTCGCAGCCAACCCCACTGCCATCGGCGGTGCCGAGCACTATGCCGGCAAGGCTCTGGAAGCAGTCTTCGGTTACACCTACAAGGGTGAGGAAATAGAGATCCTCTGGCGTGCAGTGCTGCGCGACGGAAGCCATTATCTGCGCACCGAGATGGAACTGCTCGGCAAGGGCAACGTGGACATGTTCGACATCATTGCCATGACCTACAACGTGGATGCCAAGGCAGCCGGCACCAAGCCTGCCGCCATCGGCAACACCCGCGGTAAGGTGATCATGAGCAACAAGATATTTGCAGGTCTGGAGACTCCCACTGCCTACAACACCGTGGGCGGAGCCAGCGACGACGAGGACAAGTGGAACCTGGTTTCTACTCCCGTTACCGACAACTTGGCTGCTTCTGCATGGACACAGCAGAACATTGCCGACGTGCCCATGCGCATACAGGAAGTAGGCGGTTCGGACAAGACCTACTACACCTACGCCAAGCAGGTGGAACTGAAGAAGGACCAGAAGGTGACCACAACCCTCACTTATAAGGGCGGTGCCAAGCGCTTTGACATCGACGGCGTGGTGCTTCTGGACGAGAACGGTTCTATCGTGGCCAGCGACTATCACCACGGTTATACCGGTTCTGCCAAGGAGAACAATTCATACACCTTCACCGTGCCCAACGACGGTACCTTCCGTGTATGCATGTATGTGGACGGCCGCGAAGGCGAACTCGTCTCTACCGCTGAATTCAAGGTGGAGGTCTACGAGGCAAAGGCCGGTGTGGACGTATCTTCCGACATCGTGAACATCCAGGGCCGCTGGAGCCGCAACACCACTCTGGCCGCAGGCGAGACCTGGAAGGTGGCTGCCGTTGTGGGCCTCGTTGCACAGGACGGTGCTCAGGACAACCCCGACATCCGCAAGACACAGAAGCGTCGTTCGTTCCTGGCATACAGCGAGCGCGAGCGTGCAGTGCCCTGGCGTGCAGTACCCGCATACGTGGCATGGTACGAACTCCAGATCAACCGCAACAATGCCGCTCCCGGCCGTGAGCATATCGATAACACCAAGGCAGAGGACGTCCTCAACGTAATGGCTCAGTGGAAGACTCAGTTCTACGACCGCTACGGTGTTTCTCCCAGCATGTTTGTCATCGACGACGGATGGGACCTCTATGGCGAATGGACCTTCCATAGCAGTTTCCCCAACGAGTTGCGCGACATGTCCAAGGCTGCCAAGGAGATGGGTGCCGGCATCGGTGCATGGCTCGGCCCTGTGGGCGGTTACGGCCAGAGCGGTAACTACCGTCGCCAGTACTGGAACGACAAGGGTGGCATGCAGCTCTCCAACCCCCGCTACTATGAAGCATTCAAGAAGGCCGCATACAACCTCGTATGTAATCAGGACGGTACAGAAGGCTATCAGGCAGGCAGCGACAACTATGTATTCTTCAAGTTCGATGGTATTTCCGGCCAGTTCTCTTCTGTAGGTCCCGACAACGGCGACACCGGCAACGAGAATGCCGAGGGTATCATCCGCCTGGAGCGCTATGTGCGTGAGGAACTCCGCGAGGACATCTTCTTCAACACTACCGTAGGTACATGGGCTTCTCCCTTCTGGTATCAGATTTCAGATGCTACATGGCGTCAGGAGAACGACCACGACCGCATTGGCAACAATACCATCAAGCGCGAGAACTGGATCACTTACCGCGACAACCTGGTTCACCAGAACTACGTTACCAACTCTCCCATCTGTCCCATCAACACACTGATGACCCACGGATTCATCCTTACCAAGTTCGGTCCTCCAGCAAGTGACGAGCGCGACTACAAGTCAGTGCTGAACGAAATGCGTTGTGCTTTCGCGTGCGGTAGCGGTCTGGTGGAACTCTACAACGACTACGACCTGATGAACAGCATCGAGGGCGGCCGCCTGTGGGCAGACCTTGCCGACCTCATCAAGTGGCAGAAGGAGAACTCCGACGTGCTGATGGATGCACACTGGGTGGGCGGCGATCCCTGGACAGGCTCAAAGGCCGAGGTTTACGGCTGGGCAGCATGGAATGGCGAGAAGGCAGTCCTGACCCTGCGCAACGGTGGCAACGACACACAGACCTTCACCACCACCCTGCGTGAGGCTCTGGAGATTCCTGCCAACATTACCGGTTCTATCGTGCTGACCAAGGCATTCTCTGACCAGGCCAACCTTGAGGGCTTGACCGAAGGCCAGGCAATCGACATTGACCAGACCTTGACCGTGACCCTGCCCGGCAGCAGCGTCTACATGTTCAACGGACGCGACAGCAAGGCTTCTGTGGTGGCAGTGGAAAGCATCTCCTTCAACCAGGAGCAGTATGAGGTAGAGGAGGGTTCGTCCGTGGCTGTTGTTGCTACGGTAAACCCTACTGATGCCACCAACAAGATTTTGGAATGGACATCAAGCGATGAGTTGGTGGCTACTGTGGTGAATGGAGTTGTCAAGGGTGTTGCCCCCGGCGTAGTGACAATCACCGCTTCTGCCACCGATGGCAGTGGCGTGGTTGCCCAGGTGCAGGTGACCGTTACCGAGAAGGTAGTGCCTCCCTATAGCATCAACTTTGACAAGGGTATTTCTCAGAATGCAGGTGCCAGGGCTGTAACGCAGATTGTCTTTGCTCCGGCAACGTCAGATGCCAAGACACTGGACGTGGACACCTCTACCAAGCGATATCTGGACATCAGCGAGAACGAGGATATGATACTTTCCTGCGCTCCCGGCGAGGAAATCAATGTTACCCTGAAGCATGGCGGTGCATGGATGCAGGGCTATGTCTACATTGACCTGGACAATGACCAGCAGTTCAGTTTCAAGGAGGGCAGCACCGACCAAAGCGGAACCGACCTGGTAAGTTTCTTCTTTTATAGCGGAGACTTTAACAACGATGCATCTGGTGTGAACTCACTGGGAGAGACCATTACCGGCGCAGCCCGCAACCCCGGAAGCAGCATTCCTTGCCCCAAGTTCACTGCCCCCGAGGAGGGTACATACCGCATCCGTTTCAAAGTTGACTGGAACAGCGTAGATGCAGGTGGCCAGATTGCTGCCGACGGCACATGTACCGGTACAAACGGTATCCTGGCAAACAACGGTACCATCATTGATGCTACTTTGCAGGTGGGCATTGCTACAGGGATAGACGATCTGAAGGGTGAAAACGGGAAAGTGAAAACTGAAGTTTTCGACCTCAGCGGACGCAAGGCCAATGTTTCTCAGCATGGTGTATTCATCCAGAATGGCAAAAAGGTTGTGAAATAGCAGAACAGAAATCTGCGAGTAAGCTAATTGCTGAAAACGCCTATATAATATACCGTCGTGTGGTTCCATCCATGCGACGGTATTGTTTTGTCCTTTTCTCTCCTCCCAAAACCGAGTCCGCTTGGTTATTGTTTTGGACACGGCATTCCGTGTCCCTACCATGCTCTCGTTTGAGTGTTTTTGGGGATTTCTCTCACTTAATCGTACTTTTGACTGTCGTCTTAGGTACTCACGCTCGGAAATTCTCAAACAAGTTTGGAATTTCTCTCACTTAATCGTACCTTTGCATAATCTTTCCCACCATTCTACTCCCCTCCATAGAGGGAGGGGATGGGGGTGGGTCCTAAATAATAATATAATATGGAACTGTATCCCAAACTCATCATGGATGCCCTTGCTACGGTGCGATACCCCGGTACGGGCAAGAACATTGTGGAGATGGAGATGGTGGAGGACGACCTGCGCATAGCAGGTATGCATGTCGGTTTCTCCCTCATCTTCGACAAACCTACCAATCCCTTCCTGAAGTCACTTGTCAAGGCGGCAGAGGCGGCCATTCATGCCTATGTGAGCAAGGATGTGGAGGTGGAGATAAAGACAAAGACCCTGCAGGCCCCCCGTCCCGACCTGCCCGACCTGCTCCCCGGAGTGAAGAACATCATTGCCGTAAGCAGTGGCAAGGGGGGTGTGGGCAAGAGCACCGTGGCCACCAATCTGGCCGTGGCCCTGGCACGCATGGGGCATCGTGTGGGCTTGCTCGATTGCGACATCTTCGGCCCCAGTGCCCCCAAGATGTTCGGCATGGAGGATGCACGTCCATATAGCGAGAACATCGGTGGGCGCGACCTTATCATGCCCGTTGAGAAATACGGCATCAAGGTGCTCAGCATAGGTTTCTTCGTAGACCCTGCCACTCCCACTCTGTGGCGTGGCGGTATGGCCTCCAATGCCCTGAAGCAACTCATAGGCGATGCTGCATGGGGCGACCTCGACTATTTCGTGTTGGACACGCCTCCCGGCACATCCGATATTCATCTGACCCTCGTGCAGACCCTGCCCATCACAGGTGCGGTTATCGTAAGCACACCCCAGCAGGTGGCGTTGGCCGATGCACGCAAGGGTATCAACATGTACACCAACGACAAGGTGAACGTTCCCATCCTCGGCCTTGTGGAGAACATGGCATGGTTCACTCCCGAAGAGCACCCCGAGGAGAAATACTACCTCTTTGGCCGTGAGGGCGTGAAATCCCTGGCAGAGGAAATGAACGTCCCCCTGCTTGGACAGATTCCCGTGGTGCAGAGCATCTGCGAGAACGGCGACGGCGGTACACCCGTTGCCCTGGACCCCGGCAGCATCACCGGCCAGGCCTTCCTCCAACTCGCCGCCCGCGTGGTCACCGAAACCGACCGCCGCAACATCGAGCGCGAGAAGACAAAGATAGTGGAAATTAACCGAACGGAAAGGTGAAAACGTAAAACCGATTACAGATTAAATAATCACTGTCCACTGTAGGGACGCTGCGTGCAGCGTCCGCATTATATCAACCTGGTGTTTTGCGGACGCTGCACGCAGCGTCCCTACTTTTTTCTCACCTTTCACCTTCCTTTATCCACTCTTCGTGCCTCTTTATCTTCCAGCCGAAAGCGGCGTGGATGATGGACATCAGTGGGGAGAGCAGACAGAAGAAGGTGTAGGGCAGGTAGGTGAGCGTTGCCACACCCAGCACGGTGGCCTGTGTCATGCCGCAGGTGTTCCAGGGAATGAGGACGGACACCACGGTGGCACTGTCCTCGGTGGAGCGTGAGAGCAGTCGTGATTCATACCCCTGGCGGGTGTACTCGTCCTTGAACATGTTGCTTGAAAGAATGATGGAGATGTATTGGTCGCCGGTCATCAGATTC
>JAFVTT010000036.1 GCA_017503065.1 Bacteroidaceae bacterium
CGACTATCGCATCGAGTATGCCAAGCAACTGATGGTCAAGAATCCAGAGATGAAGGTAGGCAATGTGGGCACAGCCTCAGGCTTCTCGAGTGAGCAGACCTTCTTCCGCATCTTCAAGCAGGCAACAGGTCAGACACCTGGAGACTGGCGGAGCAAGTTATAACCACCCTGAAATCGGGCATTCGACTCACATTTTCTGCATTTGTGAGTCGATTTTCTTAATATATGAGTCTTCGGACGAGTATTTTTCCCATATTTGCAAAATAATTAACCATTTTAACTATTATGTTTATGAAGAGACTTTTACTCCTAATGCTATTGGCCGGATCGTATATCACGATGCAGGCTGATCAGGTACAGACCCTGATCGTACAATTGAAAGACGGATCACAGACAGCCTTCTTCCTCAAAGACAAGCCACAGGTAACGTTTGATGGCCCCAACCTCAAAGTGACTTCCAATGTGGGCGACACCTCTTTCGCCCTGAGCGACGTGCTGCGATTCACCTATGCCAAGAAAGACCCTACTGGCATCGATGAGATGGTGACCGACCCTACCGGCGTCGACTTTCAGGGCGACGTGCTCGTCATCAGCCAGCTGAAGGCTAACAGCAGCGTGGGCATCTATGCCCTCGACGGCAAGCTGATACGCCAGCTGACCGCTCCGCATGCAGGCACCTATCGCCTGAACCTCTCTGAACTGCCCACAGGGCTGTATCTTGTAAAAGCCGATAACGTCACCTATAAGATTTTGAAACGATGAAGACAAAAGCCACCTTATTATATTTGCTGACGCTGTTGCTGACCGTTTTCAGCGTTCAGCCCGTCCAGGCACAGGCCGTACAGGATGCACTCTACATCTTCCGTAACGATGGTAAGTTCGATGCTTTCTTCTATGGCGACATCAAGCGTATAGAGTATTCCAAGATTGATACCCTCGGTGTAGAACAGCCCGACTATGTGGTTCAGGAAATCTATGCCCTCGACACCCTTTACCGCATCCCGATATCAGCCATCGACTCTGTGGCCTTCGTCACACCCGAGACGAAGATCAAGGCCGACGTGTTCTGTCCAGACAAGTCGATAGCCGACTATATCACAGCCTCCGACTCCGTCGTATGGATACGCCTGGCCAAGAACACACCAGCCTCGCTCATACCCAAGGTCGGCGACAAGCTGTTCATTGAAGAATCGAGCAAATACCTTCCCAACGGCTTCGTAGGACTCGTGACGAAGGTTGACAACGGCAGCAACGGATATACCATTACCACTGGCGATCTGGAGCTGGTTGATATCTTCGACCGCTTGGTAGCAAAGGCCGCAGCCTCTACCATGCCCGCTAAGTCGCGAACAAGGATGATCGATGGTACAGAGATGAACTACACTACAGAGACTCCCATCGACATCATCAACGAAAAGGGCGATTTTTCGCTGTCGGGATCGTACACGATGGGAAAATACGGCCCGTTAGAGATTACAGGCGACTTGTCGGGAAAACTTAAGTACCAACTGAAGTCACAGATGGAGATACGCGCCATCCTCTTTTTCGACGTCCTTTCAAAACCCATGATATACCAGTACGACCAGAAGATAAGAACCATTAACAACTTCGACCTGGAACTCGAAGCTGCAGGATCGCTGTCGGGCGGTATCGATCTCCCTATCCAGAAATTCAGTGCGGCACTGTCCAAATTCTTCAACGCCAATATTGAGGCTGGCCTTACCATGGGGGGGCAGTTCACTGCATTGAAGCTGGGACTCAAGGGCCACGCTAAAGGTGAAATCCATCAATTTCTCGTTCAGAAAGACGATAACTGGAATCCTCTCAGTACTATTGGACCAGTGCCCAACATTCTGACTAGTACAAAAAACACAAACTATGATATTGAATTCGATACCAACATCGATGGTGGCTGGAGCTTCAATGCTGGTGCTTATGCACAAGTTAACATAGGAGTGTGCTATCCTTTCAAGAAGAATAAAGGTGCAGTCAAACCTGAGGATTTGGGCCCAGGTGTAGATATGAAAATGCGTGTAGATATTGGCGCCAAGCTGGAGTTTGATGCCCCTGTACTTGGTATCTACCCAGAAAAGATACTCAGCCCGCTAACCACCATCGACAGCTATAATAAGCTTAACGAGCACGGCTCTATCAGCACGGCGGGCTATGTAAAGGGGGCGCTTTCAGGGGAATTGGGGAAATGGAAAATCAGCGCCGAGGATGGCCAGCGTAATGTAGAATTCCTTAAGAAAGAATTATATATCGTTCCAAACTTCACGGACTTCAAGGTAGAGCAGGATCAGGAAGAACCCATACGTCCCTATCGCATACGCATGAGCTCTACTGCCGACCGCGACATATTCCTGGGGACGAAAATCGGCTTCGAAGTCTATGACGACGATGACAAGCTGGTGGCCGACAGCCTCTGCAATTTCTATTTCAGAGAGGACGGCTACAAGAAGGACATCAGCGATGGGACCAACGGCTGCGTGTTCGAGCTCGATCCCGACAAAGAGAACGTAAGAACACTCCATGCCTATCCGATGGTACTTTACAAAAACAACCATCTGCTGGCAAAGGATCTCAGGTACGACTTTACACTCGATCCTGCCCGCATCGACATTGCCAAGCGCGAAATCTCGACTGGCTCCGATCCGGCCTCAATGGAGATTGAGGTGATACCCAATATGGCAAATGTGGAGGTGAAGGCCGAAGCCGACTGGCTGAACAAGATATCACCAGCATGGCTGCCCCACAAGAACCAGCTCACCGTTTATTGGCCAGAACTGCCAGAAGATGTGAAAGACCGTCGAGGCGTGGTACGACTGATAGGTAAGTCAAAGAAAGGCGAGACGCTGGTAGAAGACAGTATCGTTGTCCACCAGTTCGTGCCTTACGTTGAGCTGACTCCCGATAAGCTCGAGTTCGATGCCAAGGGTGGCACCCAGACCGTCACCATAGGAAAGACCAACCTTACCAACCTCAAGGTCAGAGCCAACTCTGACGACATCAAGCTGAAGCTCGAGGGCAACACCATCACCGTCACCATGGATGAGAACAAGACCTCAGGTGTGCGCGGCGGAACCATCTATGTCGAAGGAAAAGACCCCGATGGCACAACGGGCGATTATGGAGTCATACTCGTCACCCAGAAAGCTGGCAGCGGCAGTCAAGGCAATTTCCTAACAGATTTTTATGAATTATCCATGGGCTTAAACTTTCAAGGTATAGATAAGGCTTCAAATAAAATTTCGGCTGTGGGTGCTAACGTATATTTTAGTGAAGGAGAATTTACTGTAGAAGAAATTGGAGATCATATCTCTGTTAAAGGCTCTAAAACAAATGGTTACGGAAATAGAACAGTAACATGGGACGTTTCATTTATAACAGAAGGTGCAGCTTCTGCAACTAAAGTTAGGCCTTATGGCGACATCGTGAGTTATGTTATTTCTGAAACGGTAGTAACGTCAGACGGTAGTTTCAGTCGTTCCTTCAAGTTAGAGGGAAAGAAGATAGTTCAAGACTCAAGATACACATGGAGATTCAAAGATTTCACAGAAGAAAATATGAGTGAAAATACACTTCAATGGACTGAAACAGACGAAAATGGTTCATATGCTTTTGAATTCAAGAATTCGACAGACTGGAATGGAGATGGACTTTGGTTCTCGCTTTGGCTAAAATAGAACTACAGGAATTCATAGAATAACACAATAAAAGGACAGAAGGAGGGAGCTCAATTCATGAAGTGAACCCCCTCTTTTTTATCGTATGCCTCAGACACCTATCGCTGTATGAGATAAATCACCCCGCTGTCAGCGCGGTCATCGTCAGCGGCGTATAGCGCGTCCGAAATAATACTCAGCACCTTGTCCACATCGAACAAGATGCTGGGTTTCTTCACTACCGAGGCCTCATACTCTCGGCGTTATATTATCTTTCATTCTGCCATCTTGATGTTTACTTTTACCTCATTTTCTTCATGATCTTTGAGACTAAGCGTATAAGAATAATCCTCTACGCTATTGTTGCCGCTACAAGAACCACTAAATCCAAATCCGCTTACTCCATTTACTTTTTTACCTGAGTAAATAAATTCTATTTTACTTGCGTAACCTTTAAATGGTATATTGCTTGCCTTAAAATTCGTTTTATCTTCACCCCAAGATGAACTGCTACTATCCTTATAATAATTACGCAGATTCAAATCTACAGATTTTATTACCCAATTCTCATATACATCTGAGATATTTTCTATCTCAATTATAGCAGTTGCATCTTTTTCGCGCGTTATTGATGATTCTTGTGATTTCTCATCAAAAGAGCATGAAATACGTACGTAGTTATTAGTCTCTTCTACAATTTCAATTTTATTAAGCGTTACGAAATAACTTGACAAAATTGACCAATAATCATTTGTCACATCTTCATGTCCTGCCCACATGAAATGAACGTTGGGTTCTATACGGATACTCTCAATCGCAAGTTTAACATCACTTCCTTCTCCTGCCTTTTGCGTGATGGGAATAGCCTTGAAGGCTACTTGATCGAGAGATTCGAAATTTTGATAATCTGTTCCAAAGGCATAGATGACAGCCGTACGGTCTTCCCCTGTCTCGTTAGGAGCTACCTTGACGGTAATCGTAGCATCGTCATTAGCAGTAGCTGTCAACCACGAATCATATTTCTCGTCAGAGGTGACACCACAATATTTGTAGCTCTTGATGTCAACCTTTACAGTCTTCTCACCACCCTTAGCATCGAACAAAAGCGAGGTTGGGCTGACACCAATTGGTGTTAACTCTGAAGTATAGGCATCCTGTGTGTACTTGAAAGTCTTTGTGATGGCTGGTTTGGCGTCGTTCTTATCCTTATAGCCTTCCAAGGTGAACGAGCCTTGACGCTCCTTATCCTCAAGGTTAGCTTTGGCGTTGACTCTCACATGGACACCTCTGCCGGCGCTACCGTTGATCTCCAGCTGTACATCGCACCAGTCTAACTTCTCCGTTCTGGTCAGTTTCACATATTTACAGTTGGTCAGCACAATGGCTGTTTCAGAGCCAGCTTTGCATTCGAGCGTGAAGTTCGAAGGATTCAGATTGATATATGGCTCAATGCCGCCCTTGATGATAATATTGTTTGTGCCTTCCACGAGTGTGACCCGCTTTGTCAGACGTTGGCCATTCTTCTTAATGACCGTAATCATCTTAGTACCAGGCGTTGTGGCTAATGAAAAATGTCCGTCGTAAGTGGGTGTACCAACATGCACCTGACCTGTGTTTTCGTCAGTAATAAGGATCATCTTTCCCTCAGAGGAGAAATCGGTCTCGATATTAAGGATGGCCAGATTGTCCTCCTTCGCCAACTTATCCTTCTTTTCCTCCGCTGCTTCTGGGTCGTCGCCAGCATCATCCTGATCTTCGGTACACTGTTTTACCACCCAGCTCAGCATTTCTTCTGCGACCTGATCAACCAGTTCCTTTTCGAGGCTATCATCGTCGCCAAAGGCATCACCAAGGGCAGTTTTGAGGTCGTCTTTTAAGTTATTGAGAATATGTTCATTCCAGCCTTTCCAATCGGGCTTACCCTGAACTGTTTTCAACATCAGTTTTAGCCTCGTGATTCTATTTTCGATAGCATCGCTCCACTCCATAATCTTAGATCCCCAGCCGCCTGCTAGCTTATCTACACCAGACAGATAAAGATCTCCTGCTGCCACAGCCACCTTACTACTCACGCGATAGGCAGAATTTGCATATTCAGCCTTACCCGTGAAGGCAGCAGTTGCATAATCACCAACAGCATTGTTTGGCTGGTCAGCCATCAATATGCCTTTATCTCGCCAGATATGACTGATATTTAATGCATAACTGGTCAACTCACCGTTATTCAACTTATTGAAGAAATCCTTCGCATCCTTCGCGCCTATCTTTTTGGCATACTCTGGTTCTTGAGAACAATAGAAGTCATAAAGCTGCTTCTGTGCGTCAGCATTACCATAGGCATTGATTGAAAGGAGCACATCATTTACTTTTTCCTGCTCTTTTTTCGCCTCTGCTCGGCCCGTGAAGAGAATATCCCTGATATCTCCCAACCAACCACGCGTAGCAGACAGTTTCATGACTCTGGTTTCGTCAAGCCGTCCCAGTGCAGCTTCATATTCTTCCTCCTTACCCAACATATCTGTAAGAAGCTTCATGGTTGGACCGACATCGGTCTTGGGACCAACACCACAGAAGGGTTTGTCTCCCTCACCGCCATTACTGAGCATCTTAACAAACTCCTGTCGCACGCGTTCCATTTTAACAGAAAGATCTACCAATAAGTCCAGGTCGGCTTCCTTGACATCGTCATCGGTCACCCAGACATCAGGTTCTGGCACTTCGGTTATAACACCGCTGTCAGCATCGATGATCAATTCATCATTCGATTTTTCGCATGAGGCAAAGCCTAACAACAACATCATTAAGCCCATCATGCAAATGGTTTTCTTTTGAAATCTTTTCATAATACTCATGGTCATCTTTGGTTTTAATGATTAATCTTGATTGTCGTAAAAATAAGAAATAAAGAGATATATCGACTCACAAATCATGAATTTCGACTCACAAATCATGAATTGTGAGTCGAATTTAACATTTCACCATGAAATCACGGAAAAGAAACACTCTCTGAGATGTGCCTGACTCCCGTTTTAATAAATCACCCCGCTGTCAGCGCGGTCTGGCAACTGGAAGGATGCAAATGAGAAACCGGGCAGAAGAGGCGTTGAAGGATATTTTGTCAACACACTTCCCCGACATAAGTCCCGAACTGGAAGACCAAATCATAAAGGAATTCAAAGAAAGGACACGCCTCTAATGGCGTGTCCTTTACTTATTTATATAAGTTTTTATCTCAGCAAGATGCCCTACGAGATAAATCCTTATTTCTCTGTCACCGTAACCTTTGCCGCGGTGTTCTTGCACTTGTTGCGCAATGCTTCTTGATCAGCATCCAAGGTGTCCCAGCATACTACAACACCCATGCGTCGGCCTACGTGGGCCTCGGGTTTGCCGAAGATGCGGAGGTAGGTACATTGCTCTGCGCAAGCATCTTCCATGCCGGTGTAGTCGGGAGACTTTGTTTCTATACCCGAGAGGATAACGGCACTTGCACCCTGACGTTCCTGGGTAATTTCTGGAATAGGCAAGCCAAGTACGGCACGGCAATGGAGTTCGAACTCGCTCAGGTTCTGAGTGCCGGCCAACGTAACCATACCTGTATCGTGCGGACGGGGTGACAGTTCGCTAAAGATGACGCCTTCCTTTTCGCTAACAAAGAATTCCACGCCCCAGATACCAGCACCGGTGAGGGCTTCCGTCACCTTGGCGGCCATTTCCTGAGCCTGGGCAAGGTGTTCCACCTTCATCTGACGGGGCTGGAAACTCTCCTGATAGTCACCGCCCTTCTGCACATGGCCTATGGGCGCACAGAACAATGTGGGACCATTCTTCTGGGTTACGGTGAGCAGCGTTATCTCGTAGTCAAATGGGATGAACTGCTCCACGATAACCTCCATGATGTCGCCACGCGAACCTTCGCATGCACATGCCCAGGCAGAGGCAAGTTCCTCGGCACTGTCCACCTTGCTTTGGCCGTGACCGCTGGAGGACATAAGGGGCTTTATGATACAGGGGAAACCTATCACGTCTGCAGCCTCAGCAAGTTCCTCGAAAGTGGTGGCATAACGGTAGTTGGCAGTCTTCAGTCCCAACTCTGTATGTGCCAGTTCGCGGATGGCCTTGCGGTTCATGGTGAAGTTCACGGCACGTGCGCTGGGCACAACCTGTATGCCCATCTTCTCGCACTCGTAGAGTTTCTCTGTGCGGATGGCCTCTATCTCGGGCACGATGATGTCGGGGCGAACCTCCTCCACCACCTTCATCAGTGCATCGCCGTCCAGCATGCTGAACACACGACGCTCATCTGCCACCTGCATGGCGGGGGCATTGTCATACTTGTCGCAAGCGACCACATACTGGCCCTTTCTCTGACAGGCAATGACGAACTCCTTACCAAGTTCGCCAGAACCCAAAAGCAAAATCTTCTTCATATATCAACTTAATCCTTCTATTTCACCGTTTACTATGTCTATCTTCTCTGCCTGCGGCACCTTGGGCAGGCCTGGCATGCGGAGTATCTCTCCTGCTATGAGCACTATGAACTCGCTACCCTGGTTTATGACCACGTCGCGGATGGCGATGTTGAATCCCTCGGGCACTCCGTAGGCTTTCTGGTCGGCAGAGAACGAGAACTGTGTCTTTGCAATACAGATGGGGTAATGTGTCAGGCCCAGTTCCTCTATCTTCTGCAGCATCTTCCTTGCTCCGGGGGTGAAGGTCACTCCCTTGCCTCCGTACACTTTCTGTACCACAGCCTGTGCCTTTGCCTCGATACTGTCCTCATCGGCATAGGCATATCGGAGAGGTTCGCTCGGGTTCTGCTCTATGGTGTCTGCCACCAGACGCGCCAGTTCCTCGGCACCTGCACCGCCTTCGTTAAAGGCATTGTTCACGGCAAAGCCTATGCCCAACTCGGCACAATGCTCACGGCAGAAGTTGATTTCCTCGTCGGTATCCGTGGCAAAGCGGTTGAAGCACACCACCACGGTCTGACCGAAGCCTTGCAGATTGCGGATATGGCGGTCAAGATTCTTCACGCCTTCCTTCAGACCCTCCATGTTGGGTTCCTTAATAGCCTCCACGGGCACACCGCCGTGCATCTTCAAGCCCTGTGTGGTGGCAACCAGTACGGTGAGTGCAGGTTGCAGACCCGACTTGCGGCACTTGATGTCGTAGAACTTCTCGGCACCGAGGTCGGCACCGAACCCTGCCTCCGTGATGACATACGGAGCAAGGCTCATGGCCATGCGTGTTGCCAGAGCAGAATTGCATCCATGGGCTATGTTGGCAAAGGGACCTCCGTGCACTATGGCAGGCGTTCCTTCTGTTGTCTGTACCAGATTAGGTTTGATGGCATCGCGCAAGAGCACGCAGATGGCACCTGCCACGCCAAGGTCCTTCGCGGTGAATGGTTTTCCATCTATGGTAGTACCCAGCAGGATGTTCTCTATGCGGCGGCGCAGATCATCCTCGTCCTTGGCAAGACAGAGGATGGCCATAATCTCGGATGCCGGTGTGATGTCGAAACCGCTCTCTCCTGTCACTCCGTTTGTCTTCGCGCCAAGGCCGGTAACGATATATCGCAGGTTGCGGTCGTTCACGTCAAGGACACGCTTCCACAACACCTCGCGCATAGCAAAGCCCTCGGCCTGATGCTGGTATATATAGTTGTCCAACAGGGCGGCTATCATGTTGTGTGCCGATGTGATAGCGTGGAAGTCGCCCGTAAAGTGCAGGTTTATCTTATCCATGGGCAAGACCTGTGCATAGCCTCCACCGGCAGCACCGCCCTTCATGCCGAAGCAGGGGCCGAGAGAAGGTTCGCGCAGAGCCACGACGGTCTTCTTGCCTATGCGGTTCATGCCAAGCGACAGGCCTACGCTTACCGTTGTCTTGCCAATACCGGCCTTGGTGGGGGTAATGGCGGTGACAAGGATAAGTCGGCTTTTGCTTATTTTCTCTTCATCAATGAGACTGAGGGGCAGTTTGGCAATGTATCGGCCATACGGCTCCATTACCTCCTCGCTGATACCCAGTCCCTGTGCTATGTCCCTTATGGGCTTCAAAGGGGTCTCGCGTGCAATTTCAATATCACTTTTCATATATTCCTAATATCGTTTGTTCTGTTTTCCTATCGTCTTTTCTGTACTTTGTCCGTATCTGCCGGAGTGAAGAATATCGTATCCTTCAGCGCATCGGGCATGTACTGTTGGCTGATGTAATGTCCGGGATAGTCATGAGGATACTTGTAGCCGTCGCTGTATCCCAGTTCGGCCATCAGTTGTGTGGGTGCGTTCCTCAGATGCAGAGGCACGGGCAGGTTGCCAGTCTGGCGCACGTTCTGCAGGGCCGTATTTATGGCATTGTAGGCGCTGTTGCTCTTTGGCGAGGTAGCCAGATATACAGTGGCCTCTGCCAAGGGGATACGTCCCTCGGGCCATCCTATCTTCTGCACCGCATCGAAGGCGGCATTGGCAAGAAGCAGGGCATTGGGGTTGGCAAGTCCCACGTCCTCGGAGGCAGAGATTACCAGTCGGCGTGCTATGAAGGCAGGGTCTTCCCCACCCTCTATCATTCTGGCCAGCCAATAGATGGCGGCATCGGGGTCGCTGCCTCGGATGCTCTTAATGAAAGCGGAGATTATATCGTAGTGCATCTCTCCGTCCTTGTCGTAGGCAAGAGGGTTCTGCTGGAGACGCTCCGCCACCAGGGTATCGGTTATCTCCAGTGTTTCATCCTCCTGCACGCTTTCGGAGAGAAGTTCCAGGATGTTCAGCAACTTGCGGGCATCGCCTCCGCTATATCTGAGCAGGGCATCGGTTTCCTTCAGGACAATGTTCTGCTTCTTCAGTACCGTGTCCTTTTCAATAACACGATGGCATAGGGTCAGCAAGTCGTCTTTCGTCAGCGAATTGAGCGTGTACACCTGGCAACGGCTCAGCAAAGGACGTATCACCTCAAAGGAGGGATTCTCCGTGGTGGCTCCTATCAGTGTGAACACGCCCTGTTCCACCGCCCCAAGCAGGGAGTCCTGCTGGCTCTTGCTGAACCTGTGGATTTCGTCAATGAAGAGTATGGGGCGAGAGGTATTGAAGAAGTTGGAACCCCGTGCCTTGTCTATGACTTCGCGCACATCCTTCACTCCGCTCGTTACGGCAGAAAGGGTAAAGAAGGGCACATCCAGCGTGCCTGCAATGATGGTGGCAAGGGTGGTCTTACCCACTCCTGGAGGTCCCCACAGGATGAAACTGGAGACCCGTCCACTCGTTATCATACGACGCAAAACCCCATTAGGGCCAACAAGATGCTGTTGTCCGATATAGTCCTCCAAAGTGCGGGGACGCATTCTTTCTGCCAAGGGTTGCATAGTGTGGACAAAGGTAACAAAATAATGGCACATACCAAGAGTACAGAGGGGAGAAAATACGTCTCATGCTTCATTTTGAACATTTGTGCTTTCTTCCTGTGCCGTTTATCGTAATAATTTGCTATATTTGTTCTTAGAAAACGCTTCGCTCCTCCGGAGGGAAGCAACCTGCACCATTGAACAACGCACGATGAACCTGTCCATACTGATACCATCTTACAACTGGGATTGCACTGAACTTGTCAACGACCTTCTTGCCCAACTCCCCGAAGATGCCGAAATTATTGTCGGTAACGACAAAAGTACCTCAGAGGTGGCTATAAAGGCCTTCCAGAGAATAGCCGCCATGAAGCAGTGCCGCGTCTACGAACCTGCGGAGAACATCGGGCGCTCCAGGATACGCAACAGGCTTTTTGAACTCTCTTCCGGCAAATGGATTCTCTTCATCGATTGCGACACCAAGGTGGACAGTGCCGATTACATCAAGAACTATCTGGATGCCACAATACAGCACCCTGCCGATGTTTACTACGGGGGCATGAAGAATACCCCGGAATGTCCCGAAGGGTGCGAGTTGCGGTGGACCTACGAGACGGTGGCAGCACGACGCCTTACCATGGAATACCGCCAGGCACATCCCTTTGACTCGCTCACCACACAGAACTTCATGATCAGACGGGATGCCTTCGTGCAGACGGGCTTTGACGAAAGCATAAGGCAATACGGCTACGAGGACACGCTCCTCTTTGCCAACCTTGAACGTCTGGGCAAGTCCGTCTTCCACCTGGAGAACCGCCTCATCCATCTGGACATAGACGCCAACCGCCAGTTCCTAGCCAAGACGCGAGAGGCACTCCGCACCCTGCACTCCCTGCCCGAGGACATACGTCCCAAGACACGCATGACGGAAATGCACCGCCGTCTCCGCAAATACCGTCTGCACCGTGTCTTTGCCCTACTGCACATCTTCCTCCTGCCTGTAACACGAAGGATACTGTGCTCCAGATTCGTTTCGCTGAAACTGTTTCAATTCTACAAACTGGGGTACTATTGCGGACTTTGAGCGGAGGGGGGATGTCAGGTTTTAACCTTCCGCCTTAATTTAATCCGACTTCGTCGTCTTTTCCATAGTCTTATTTTATACTTCGCTCGCCTATTCGTAACTCTGAAACTACGTTTCTAAGTTACTCACGCTCGGATTTACTCAAATAAATTTGGTAAATCGCTCACTTAATCGTAACTTTGACGCCCGAAATATATAATACGTACAACATAATGGCTACTATCGAAACACAGGAGGCTCCAGCGAAGAGCCTTAACTTTATCGAGAAACAAATAGTGGAGGACCTGGCAGAGGGCAAGAACGGCGGACGATTGCAAACGCGTTTCCCACCCGAACCCAACGGTTACCTGCACATAGGCCATGCCAAGGCCATTGCCATGGACTTCGGCGTGGCAGAGAAGTTCGGCGGTGTCTGCAACCTGCGCATGGACGATACCAACCCCCAGAAGGAGGATATGGAATATGTGCGTGCCATAGAGCGCGACATACAATGGCTCGGATACCAGTGGGGCAAGGTGTGCTATGCCAGCGACTACTTCCAGGACCTGTGGGACTTTGCAGAATGGTGCATCCAGACGGGCAAGGCTTACATTGACGAACAGACCTCCGAGGAGATAGCCGCACAGAAGGGCACTCCCACCGAACCCGGACAGAACAGTCCCTACCGCGACCGTCCTGCTGAGGAAAGCCTCGCTCTTTTCCGCGAGATGAACTCGGGCAACGTGGAGCCTGGCAAGATGATTCTGCGTGCCAAGATAGACATGGCAAGTCCCAACATGCACTTCCGCGACCCCATCATGTACCGCGTGCTGAACATGCCTCACTGGCGCACCGGCAACAAGTGGAACGCATATCCCATGTACGACTTCACACACGGACAGAGCGACTATCTGGAGGGTGTGACACACTCCATCTGCACACTGGAGTTCGTGCCTCACCGCGACCTCTACGACCTGTTCGTCACCTGGATTAAGGAATGGAAGGGCGACGAGGGCGACATAGAGGACAACCGCCCCCGCCAGTTCGAGTTCAACAAACTGAACCTCAACTACACCCTCATGTCCAAGCGCAATCTGCTCATCCTCACCAAGGAGGGCGTGGTGAACGGTTGGGACGACCCCCGCATGCCCACCATCTGCGGCATACGCCGTCGTGGCTACAGCCCCCAGGCCATCCTGAAGTTCATTGACAAGATTGGCTACACCACCTTCGATGCGCTGAACGACATCAAACTGATGGAGGCCGCCTGCCGCGAGGACCTCAACAGCCGTGCTCTGCGCGTTAGCGCCGTGGTAGACCCCGTGCGCCTCATCATCGACAACTATCCCGAAGGACAGGTGGAGGAAATGCAGGCCATCAACAACCCCGAGGACGAGAACTCAGGCACACACATCATACGCTTCTCTCGCGAACTCTACATCGAGCGCGAGGACTTCATGGAGGACGGTGGCAAGAAGTTCATGCGCCTTGGTCCCGGCAAGGAGGTGCGCCTGAAGAACGCCTACATCATCAAGTGCGACGAAGATCCCACCAAGTGCATAGAGAAGGATGCCGAGGGCAACATCACATGCATACACGCCACCTACGACCCCGAGAGCCGTAGCGGCATGCCCGGTGCCGACCGCAAGATCAAGGGCAAGACCCTGCACTGGGTGAGCCAGGCACACAGCATCCCCTGCGAGGTGCGCGACTACAGTTGCCTGTGGACATGCGAGAACCCCCGCGATGCCATAAAGCAGTACGAAAAAGAGAACGGCGTGCGCGGCATAGACGCCATGCGTCCCTTCCTCAACCCCGACTCTCTGCGCGTCAACAAGAACGCCTTCATCGAGGAGTGGGCCGCTACCCTGCCCCACCTCTCATACCTGCAGTTCCAGCGCATCGGCTACTACAACGTGGACACAGACTCCACACCTGAGCACCCCGTCTTCAACAAGACCGTAGGACTGAGGGACACTAAGTAAACAAGAGATTGTAGGAGTTATCGGAGTAATCGGAGTACTCGGAGTACTCGGAGTACTCGGAATACTCCGATAACTCGGAAAACTCGGAAATTAAACCATCATGCAACAGGAAGAGGACGACTATTTCCAGTCGGAAGAATTCATGGACATACTAAGCCGCTACGAACAGGCCATGTCCACGGGGCGCACGCCCTACATGGACAGCGACGAACTGGTAGACGTAGCCGACTACTACATGTCCCAGGGCAAGCACCAGGAAGCCAAGAAGGCCACGGAGCTTGCCCTGGACCTGCATCCCGATGCCGAAGACCCCGTAACGATGATGGCCGACATCATGTTCGAGACGCATCAGTGGCAGGACTCCATCCTGTGGCTCAACCGCGTGCTGGACAACGATCCCTTCGACGTGCAGGCATGGCTGAACCTTGCCGATGCACAACTCCAATGCGAACAGTTTGCCGAGGCGCTGGACAGTGCAGAATACACACTGGCCATCAAGCCGGACAACGCACAGGCACTTCTGCAAAAGGCATACGCCATGTCCAGGCAGGACCGCTTTCAGGAAGCCAGCGAAGTCTTCGACCAGTATCTCAAGCGTTGTCCCGACGACGAACTGGCGCTCTACCACGCTGCCTTCAACCTCTGCTTTCTGGAACGTTTCCAGGAGGCTAACGACATGCTCATCAAAGCAGAGGAGATAAGCGACGGACTGAGTCCCGAACACCTGAACATCTGCCTGCAACGCTCCTACACTGAAGCCCGCATAGGCAACATGGAGGAGGCTCTGGATGCGCTGGAACGCTCCAAGGACTTCCAGGACCCCGACACCAATGTGGACTACAACCTCCTCTCCGGTCACATCTACCTGCTTTTCCAAAACCGCGACAAGGCACTGGAATGTTTCTCCGAGGCGCTCTCCACATCACAGGACCACATCCACACCATGCGCACCATAGCACAGGTGTTCATGGATTGCCAGGACTATCTCACCGCCACAAAAATCCTGCTGGAGATAGAAGAACTCATAAAAAGACCTGAATACGACGAAGCCAGAGCCGACATCATCAAGGTCATCTGTCCTGCCCAGGCCTATTGTTACTACCAGACAGGCCTGCGTGCCGAATTTCTCCACTACCTCCAGATGGCAGTCGTACTAAACCCCAAGGACACACAGGTTTTCTTCCGCGACATTTTTCCCAAAGAGGCAAGAGTAGAAGACTACCTCTACTATGCCGAAAGACTGGAGTAAAGTTTTACCTGCTCTACCTTATTTATATATAGAGAGGCTAGGGGTTATGTAAATTACGAAAAAAATATAAACCCAAATCGGTCATTAGACTGTTATGCGCTAATGAAGTCTTCTTTTTTGTCATCTGTTCAAAAATAAAGGCTATTATCATCATAACGCTAATGAGCGATTTGGGGTTAAGCCTCTGTAATGCAATGCAGAACTAATCATCCAACTTGCGGTAGCGGATACGTTTGGGTTCCTCTATGCCGAGGCGTTTGCAGCGGTTCTGCTCGTACTCGGAATACGATCCCTCAAAGAAGAACACTTCACCATTGCCTTCATAGGCAAGGATGTGGGTGCATATACGGTCCAGGAACCAGCGGTCGTGGCTGATTACCACGGCGCAGCCGGCAAAGGCTTCGAGACCTTCCTCGAGGGCACGCAGGGTGTTCACGTCGATGTCGTTGGTGGGCTCGTCAAGCAGGAGCACGTTGCCTTCCTCCTTCAGTGCCATGGCCAGGTGCAGGCGGTTGCGCTCACCGCCGGAGAGGACTCCGCACTTCTTCTCCTGGTCGGCACCGGTGAAGTTGAAGCGTGACAGATAGGCACGGGTGTTGATGTCGCGGCCTCCCATGCGGATGAGTTCGTTGCCCTGGCTGACAACCTGGAACACGCTGGCATCGGCGGTGATGTCCTTGTGGCTCTGGTCAACGTAGGCCAGTTTCACCGTCTCGCCCACCTCGAAGGTACCTGCATCGGGAGTTTCAAGACCCATGATCATGCGGAACAGGGTTGTCTTGCCTGCACCGTTGGGACCGATGACACCTACTATGCCGTTGGGCGGGAGCATGAAGTCGAGGTCCTTGATGAGGGTCTTGTCGCCATAGGCCTTGCAAAGGCCGTGTGCCTCGATGACCTTGTTGCCCAGACGGGGACCGTTGGGGATGAAGATTTCCAGTTTCTCCTCGCGCTCGCGCTGCTCCTGGTTGAGCATGCTCTCGTAGGACTTCAGACGGGCCTTGCCCTTGGCCTGACGTGCCTTGGGGGCCATGCGTACCCACTCCAACTCGCGCTCCAGGGTCTTGCGGCGTTTGCTGGCCACCTTCTCCTCCTGTGCCATGCGCTTGGTCTTCTGGTCGAGCCATGAACTGTAGTTGCCCTGCCAGGGTATGCCCTCGCCACGGTCGAGTTCCAGAATCCATCCTGCCACATCGTCCAGGAAATAACGGTCGTGGGTAACGCAGATTACCGTACCCTCGTACTGCTGCAGGTGCTGTTCCAGCCAGTCGATGCTCTCGGCATCGAGGTGGTTGGTGGGCTCGTCGAGCAGGAGCACATCGGGCTTCTGCAGGAGCAGGCGGCAGAGTGCCACACGGCGGCGTTCACCACCTGAGAGCACGGCACATTTCTGGTCGGCGGGAGGACAGCGCAGGGCATCCATGGCACGTTCCAGACGGCTGTCCAGATTCCATGCATCGGTGGCGTCGAGGATGTCCTGAAGTTCGCCCTGTCGTGCAAAGAGGGCGTTCATCTTGTCCTCGTCCTCGTAGTATTCAGGCAGGCCGAACTTGTCGTTGATGGCGTTGTACTCGTCCAGAGCATCAACGACGTTCTTCACGCCTTCCTTGACAACCTCCAGGACGGTCTTCTCATCGTCCAGATAAGGTTCCTGTTCCAGATAGCCCACGCTGTAGCCGGGACTCCACACCACCTCGCCCTGCGAGGGTTGTTCAAGTCCTGCTATGATTTTCATCAAGGTAGTCTTACCCGAGCCGTTCAGACCTATGATGCCTATCTTGGCGCCATAGAAGAAACTCAGGTAGATGTTCTTCAATACTTGTTTCTGGTTCTGTGTGATGGTCTTGCTCACACCAACCATGGAGAAAATGATTTTCTTGTCGTCTACTGTTGCCATGTATAATAGTCGTTGTTTGTTATTTTTGCTTGGTTGTATCTTTGTCCGCCCTGCGGTGCGGACCTATCGGCGTATGGGTTCTATGATGGTCTTCTGCCCCTTGATTTTCTGTCCCTCTATGCGCGACATGAGGGAACGTATGCAGGAGCGCTCCACGGCAGCAAAGGACCAGTGCGGGAATACGGTGACCATGCCCAACTGGTCGCGCTGGAGACCTCCTGTCTTGCTGAGGAAGCCCACGATGTCCACCTTGTTTATCTTGTCCTTCTTGCCCCGGCCGATGTAGAGGGTCTCCCAACGGGAAGAGGGCACGTGACGGGAGTCGGGGACCTCCATGGGTGTAATGTCCGTAAGGCAATCCAGTTTGTCCAGATTCTCCTCGGGACCCAGGATGAGGTACGACGCCCCTGCCCTATCCCATCGGGCGGTACGTCCGTTGCGGTGGATGTAGGCCTCGTTGTTCATGGGCAGGTGATAGTGTATGATGTTCTCCACGCCGGCAATGTCCAGCCCCCGGGCGGCAAGGTCGGTGCTTACAAGCACATTGGCGCATCCGCTCTGGAAGCGGAACAAAGCCCTTTCCCTGTCCTTCTGCTCCATGGCGCCATGGAAGGCAGATACACAGAACCCGGCCTTATGGAGGAACTGATAAACACGGTCCACAGCTTCGCGATAATTGAGGAAGACGATGCTTGGAGTGCTGCCCAGAGAGCATAGCAAGTGGCCGAGGGTCTCCAGTTTGTCCTTCTCGGGGGAACGGAGCAGGTACTGGCTGATGCGGTCTGCATAGTCAGTATCGGTATCGGCAAGGTAGTTCATGCGATGAACCCTGCCGGCACCCACGAAGGACGGTATCTCGGGACTGTCCGTGGCGGAAAGCAGGATGCGCTTCCTGACCGAAGGGAGGAGTGCCAGGATATCGGCCATCTGCTGGCGGAAACCGAGTTCAAGGGACTTGTCGAACTCGTCTATGACCAGGGTGTCAATGTGTGTGTAGTCGAAATTCTCCTTCTGCATGTGGTCGAGCACACGTCCGGGAGTACCTATTATCATCTGTGGCGAGAGGTTGCGCATGGCACGGTGCTCGTCCATGGCAGGACGGCCTCCGTAGCAGGCATAGGCCCTGGTGTCGCGGCACAGTTTGGATGCCACGCCCTGCGTCTGGATGGCAAGTTCGCGGCTCGGCACAAGTACCAGCACCGTAGGATGTGGCTGGGGCTGCATGGTCTCAAGGACGGGAAGCATATAGCCCAATGTCTTGCCGCTGCCCGTGGGGGAAAGCAAGACAAGGGAGTCGTGGCGGCGAACCTCGGCCAACATCTCCTCCTGCATGGGATTCAAGGCCTCAATACCTAAGGCATGAAGGTCGTATGTCATAATTGCTATAAAGTCTGGAACTGTTTTCTTTGTTGTTGAAATAAAATACACTAATGTCCCCGGCGCACTATCTCAGGAAAAGGTCCACCAGGAAGTATGTCCCCAAAGATGCCACCCAACCGATGAACGCAAAC
>JAFVTT010000037.1 GCA_017503065.1 Bacteroidaceae bacterium
CCCATCTTCGCGTTCAACAAGGCCATCATAGATGCCACCGCCGCATACTGCGTGGCATACAAGCCCAACCTTGCCTTCTACGAGGCTTTCGGCGTGAAAGGTCTCATGGCTTTCGAGAAGACGGTAAAGTACATCCAGGAGAACTACCCCGACCAATTCATCATCGCTGATGCCAAGCGTGGCGACATCGGCAACACCTCTGCCATGTACGCACGCACATTCTTCGAGGAATACAACCTCGACTCCGTTACCGTAGCGCCCTACATGGGCGAGGATAGCGTAACCCCCTTCCTGGGCTACGACGGCAAGTGGGTCATCCTACTTGCACTTACCAGCAACAAGGGCAGCCACGACTTCCAGTTGACAGAGAGCACCGACGGCGAGAAACTCTTCCAGAAGGTTCTGCGCAAGAGCCAGGAGTGGGCCGGCAACGACCAGATGATGTACGTGGTGGGCGCCACACAGGGACAGGCCTTCGAAGAAATACGCAAGATAGTGCCCGACCACTTCCTTCTCGTGCCTGGCGTAGGCGCCCAGGGCGGTTCGCTTAGCGAGGTGTGCAAATACGGCATGACACAGGAGTGCTGTCTGTTGGTAAACAGTTCACGCGCCATCATCTATGCCGACAACACAGAGAACTTTGCCAATGCAGCGGCTGAGGCGGCAAAGGCCGTACAGCAGGAAATGGCAGCAGAGTTGAGCAACAGAAACATCTAACTCCCCCTAAGGACACTAAAGACCTTAAAGACCTTAAAGACCTTAAAGACCTTAAAGACCCTAAAGACCCTAAGGACCTTAAAATTTAACCCTAAAGCATTCACATGGAATTCAGCGCACAAATGATAGCAGGACTTGTCGGGGGAACCATCGTTGGAGACCCGCAAGCCACTGTTTCCGATTTCGCCAAGATAGAAGAAGGCCGCCCCGGCTGCATCAGTTTCCTGGCCAACGACAAATACGAGCATTACATCTACACCACAGAAAGCAGCATCGTGCTTGTCAACGATTCCTTCGAGCCCAAGCAGGAAATCAAGGCCACACTGATAAAGGTGGCAAACGCCCGCGAGGCCGTAGCCAACCTCATCAACATATACGACAGCATGAAGCCTAAACCCAAGGGCATAGACCCCTCGGCTTCCATAGACCCCACCGCCACCATCGGCAAGGATGTCTACATTGGTCCTTTCGTGGCTATTGGTCCTAAGGCGGTGATCGGAGACGGCTGTATCCTGCATCCGCATGTCACCATAGGGGCAAAGGCCACCATTGGCGACAACACCGAGATGTATGCCGGCAGCGTAGTGTACCACGACTGTAAGGTTGGAGCAAGGTGTATCCTCCACGCCAACTCGGTTATCGGTGCCGACGGGTTCGGTTTTGAACCTACAGCAGAGGGCTACAAGAAGATTGCACAAATAGGCATTGCCGTACTGGAGGACGATGTGGAAATCGGTGCCAACTCCTGTGTGGACCGCGCCGTAATGGGAGAAACCACCATACACCGTGGTACAAAGATAGACAATCTGGTGCAGATAGGCCACAACTGCGAAGTGGGCAGCCATACGGTAATGTCGGCCCAGGTTGGCGTAGCCGGTTCCACGAAAATAGGCGAATGGTGCATGTTTGGCGGGCAGGTGGGTATAGCAGGCCATGCCACCATAGCAGACGGCACACAGGCCGGAGCACAGTCAGGCATACCCAACAACGTAAAGAAGCCCAATCAGCAACTCATGGGTTCTCCTGCCATTGAACCGCGCACATGGTGGAAGGCACAGGCCGTAATAAAGCAACTTCCTGACATGTGGGCCTCCATGAACCGCATGAAAAAGGAGATAGAGGAACTGAAGGCACAACTGCAGGAGCAGAACAAACAGGAATAACCTCCCAACAAGGGATATACACATTATATAATATATGAAACAACGCACACTGACATCAACTTTCACTCTACACGGCAAGGGACTTCACACCGGCATGGATATTACTGCCTCTTTCTGCCCGGCACCCGAAAACTACGGATACAAAATCCAGCGCGTAGACATGGAAGGGCAGCCTATCATTGATGCCATTGCAGAAAACGTAGTAGAAACGACCCGAGGAACCGTACTGGGCATCGGGGATGCACGCTGCAGCACTATCGAGCATGGTCTGAGCGCCCTGTATGCCTTCGGCATTGACAATGTATTGATACAGGTGGACGGGCCGGAATTCCCCATCCTTGACGGCAGTGCGGCTCCATACGTACAGAAAATACATGAGGCCGGCATATCTGAGCAGAATGCCGACAAGAACTGGCTCATCATTACGGAACCCGTAGAGATAAAGGACGACAGCACCGGTTCGCACATTACCATTATGCCTGCCGATGACTTTGCCGTATCCGTAACCATCGATTTCAACTCAAAGATGATGCCTATACAGACAGCAACACTGAAGGACATCAACGATTTTGAAAAGGAGTTCTCGGCAGCACGCACCTTTGTCTTTGTCAGGGAGATAGAACAACTTTTGGCCTTGGGACTGATAAAGGGCGGCGACTTGGATAACGCAATCGTAATCTACGAGAGGGAAACCACTCAGGAGAGTATGGACAAACTCTGCCAACTGACCAAGGCCGAGTGGCACGATGCAACGAAACTGGGTTACATACAGCACAAACCACTTGTATGGGACAACGAACCAGCCAGACACAAACTGCTGGACATCATCGGCGACATCGCCCTCGTTGGCAAACCCATAAAGGGCCACATCGTCGCCACCAAACCTGGACATACCATAAACAATAGGTTCGCCCGGTTGCTGAGGGGATAAGGAGAAAAGTCCCCTCCCCTACCCTCCCCTGTATGGGAGGGAGCAGAAAACAAAGAACGCGGTTCACCCACTCGTAGGGACACGGCATGCCGTGTCCGTAAAAACATCAGATGAAGAAACGGACGCGGCATACCGCGTCCCTACAGGAGGAAACACAAACAGAAAAACATTGACAAACCAATAACTATTAACATACTATGATTAGTCCCTTAGCATTCATCCATCCCGAAGCACAGATTGGAGAAAATTGTGAGATTGGTCCATTCTGCTATATCGACAAGAATGTCGTAATCGGCGACAACAACATACTGATGAACAGCGTCACCATACTTTATGGTGCAAGAATAGGCAACGGCAACAAGTTCTTCCCAGGTGCCGTAATCAGTGCCATCCCCCAGGACTTGAAGTTCCGTGGCGAAGAGACTACTGCAGAGATTGGCGACAACAACACATTCCGCGAGAATGTCACCGTAAACCGTGGCACAGCAGCCAAGAACAAGACTGTTGTAGGTAGCGGAAATCTGTTCATGGAGGGCGTACATATTGCACACGACGACATTGTCGGAAACGAGTGCATCATAGGCAACGGCACAAAACTGGCCGGTGAAGTTACCGTTGATGACCGCGCCATCCTTTCTGCCAATGTGCTTGTACACCAGTTCTGCCGAATTGGCAGTTATTGCATGGTGGGTGGAGGCACACGCAGTGCACAGGACATCCTGCCCTATGCCATGATAGCACGCGACCCCGCCGCTTATTGCGGACTGAACACCGTGGGTCTGCGCCGGCGCGGTTTAGAACGCGACATCATCGACAACATACACCGTACCTACCAGATCATTCTGCAGGGCACAGGACTGCTGAAAGACCTGCTCGCCAAAGTGGAGGAGGAAATCCCCAACTCTCCCGAGATTGAATACATCCTGGACTTCATCCGCACCAGCAAACGCGGATTTATAAGATAGAAATATCATGACGTATCGATTCTTATTGTTCAGCGAGGAGGAGGCCAACTTCGTCATGGAAATCATGGCTCCCCCTTCCACTACCTTTCTCGAGTTACATACACTCATACATAAGTCATGCAGCTACGATGTGGAAGGCAACCATCTTTTCCTCATCTGCAACGAGGACTGGAAAGTGAAGGAAAAAATACATCTGAACGATGTGGCGTCCATGGACTACGACGAGGATATCTTCCTTATGAAGGACTCCATTTTAGAAGATTTCATCGAAGAAGAGGGACAACACATGGCATATATCTATGAAACAGGCGCCAAAAAGAAACTTCTCATAGAACTCGTAGAGAATATTTTCGGTGAAAAGGCAGAAAAAGCCTTCGTCAGCAGACAGAAGGGCACGCCACCCGAGCAGTTTGAAGAAACCCCAGCACGGCAGACACCGCCCGAAGCCACATCCACATCCCCCACCACCGACGAGCAGACCGGCGATGACCCATACACCGACGACTCCTTCAACGAGGACGAGATCGACATGGAAGGGTTTGAAGTAACGGAAATGTAGAGCATCACCGCACACAAAAAAAATAATGACACCTCTGCTCATCGTAATATTGGGCCCCACTGCAGTAGGCAAGACCGAACTCACCCTGTCATTGGCAGATTACTATGCCTGTCCTATACTCAACTGCGACTCCCGGCAGATTTACCGCGACATGAGGATAGGCACCGCTGCTCCCACACCCGACCAACTGGCCAGGGCAAGACACTATTTTGTAGGACAGCTCGCACTGGACGAATACTATAGTGCGGCAAAATACGAACAGGAGGTTCTGCAGCTAACTTCAGAACTTTTCAAGACTCATGACATGCTCATCCTCTCCGGAGGCAGCATGATGTATATTGATGCCGTATGCAATGGCATAGACGACATCCCCACCGTCGACGACGATGTCAGGACCACACTTGCCAAAAGGCTTCAGGAAGAGGGGTTGGAAACACTCCTGGCCGAACTGAAGTTCCTGGACCCGGAACATTACAACAATGTTGACCACAGGAATGCCAAGCGTGTGGTGCACGCGCTGGAAATATACTACACCACCGGTAAGCCATATTCCAGTTTCCTTACAAGGAAGACACTGCGATGCGGAACCTCAACAATGGAAATGGCAGACAGACCCTTCAGAATTCTGAAAATCGGACTTGAGCGACCTCGCGAAGAACTTTTTGCACGCATTAACGCCAGAGTGGACCACATGATAGACTCCGGACTTCTTCATGAGGCCATGACTCTCCTGCCATACCGCCACAACAATGCCTTGAACACCGTAGGCTATAAGGAAATGTTCAATGTCCTCGACGGCACATGGGAACTGCCCATGGCCATAGAACGCATGAAGAAGAACACACGTGTCTATGCCAAGAAACAGATGACGTGGTTCAAGCACGACACCGGCATCACCTGGTTCCACCCCGACGACAAGGAAGGCATCATCGGACACATCAATAAAAAAATCACCACAGGGGAGTAGCGAAAAAAAAACGCTACTCCCTTTTTTACACGTACACCTTCCCTAGAAGACCGGCAGCCGTTCTCAGTGACGGTAAATTTTATCACCAATGGCGGTATTTTTTATCACCAGTGACGGTAAACTTTACCATCGGTAATGGTTCGCTTTACCGCCACTGATGTCTTGGTAAAGGGGGCAGGCATGTCACCTACAACAAACCATGTAACAGGATAATTACTTACAGGGCATCAAAACAATTTGTCACAACGACCGACAAAGGATGGCACTTTTTATTTGAAATCGGAAAAAAACAAATGACTGCATGCAGTGTCACTCACAGCAAATGAGTGTACATAAGACACGCCTGTTTCCCGTTCCTTTTTTAACATTTCAACGAAGACTTTTGGGATATTTTGTGTTAAAATCCGCAAATTGGACTCATTCATTTGGGCACGAAGACACGTTTTCGCAAAAAAAATCTTAAATTTGCTTTCACACTGCATATAATATGCGCTAACAAAGGGGTAAATTGTGCACAAAAATCAACAATGCCCCCCAAGAAGGTCGAAAATGACAACCGTGAAAAATGCTATAAAAGGCAAAACAATTTTTTAACTAAACAATCTATAAAACCAAAAATTATGCGTATGAGAAACCGTTTAAGCAAATGTAGCAAGCATGTGGCCTTCGCCGCATGTATGCTGGCTCTCGGCGGAAGCTTCTCGGCATGTCAGGACGAGTACACACTGGACGATGCAAAACCCGTGTGGCTCAACTCCAGCATCTACGAGACTCTTGAGAGCGACGGAAGTTACACGAACTACCTGCGCCTGATTGGTGACCCCGATGTCAACACGGGAGAGAACAACGACGAAAGTTCTCTGGTGCAGATTCTGTCAAAGACCGGTTCTAAGACAGTGTTTACCGCCAACGACCAGGCATGGCAGAACTTCTTCGAGGCAAACAAGAAGTTGCCCAAGGCCAACCCTTGGCACTATGCCCAAAGTTACGAGCAGCTGTCCAAGAACCAGAAGAAACTTCTGCTTCACACCAGCATGCTGAACAATGCCATCACCATGGAGAGCCTGTCCAGCAACTCTGGCGAGACACCCACTCCAGGTATGTATCTGCGTCGCTACACTGATGTCGAGGTTGTGGACACAATTACAAAGATTGCTGTTACAGACCTGCCCAAGAGCTACTGGACTGCAGACAAGCAGGCCACAGAAGACGGTCTTGCACAACCCGAGGTAGACCAGTGGAGCCGTATCCGCAACGGCGGTCTGCTCGGTTATGACTCTATCTACATGGTTATGGACAGCTCCCTGACCATGATGATACACTTCACCAACGAGTACATGGCCAAGAAGCAGATTACCGACGAGGACTTCCGCATCATCATGGGCCGTGAGCGTATCACAAGCGACGTACATATCTATGACGCCCTTCTGGACAGCGCCGACATCGTTTGCGAGAACGGTTATATCAACATGACAGAAAAGCCCCTCGTGCCACTGGCCAACATGGCAGAGGCTATCCGTACAAACGGCAAGACCAACATCTACAGCCACATAATGGACCGCTTCTCTGTTCCTTTCCAGAACAAGACCGTAGCACGTCTGTATTCCAAGTTGGACCCTAACTTCCTGGAAACCGACACCCTCTACACTAAGCGTTATTACTCTAAGCGCTCCTACGGTTCAACCGTTACGTCCGACGTGGCTCTGACCAACGACGAACGTGGCAACCTGTTTGCCAACGGTGAGGCTATCCTCAAATTCGACCCGGGATGGAATGAGTACTACCCCAACGGCGAATCTCCTGAAACCGACATGGGCGCAATGTTCGTTCCCAACGACGCACAGATGATCGAGTACTTCAACACCGGTGGTGGTAAGACCCTGCTTGAGGAGTACACCAAGGATCACCATGTAGGCCAGTACAACATCAACGATCTGGAAACCCTCTATCAGGACATTGACCAGATTCCCTTGAGCATATTCTACAGTATCCTCAACCATGGTATGTTCGACAGCTTCGTGGCCACCGTGCCCAGCAAGATGCTGAAGCAGCGCGAAACAACCACTCAGGAGCAGATCTTCACCGAGCCTGACACAAGGCTTGCAAAGGAAGGCGGTAACATCGACACAGTCCTCGTGACATGTAACGGTGCCCTATATATTATGAATAATGTATTCACACCCTCCGACTTCAACTGTGTTGCCACTCCTGCGTTCATCCGTTCTACCAACAAGATTATGAAATGGGCCGTCTACAGCGATGCTACACTGACCAGCCCCATCATGAACGTAAACTACTATGCATACCTCAAGGCCATGCAGAGCCGCTTCAGCTTCTTCCTGCCCAACGACGAAGCTATGCAGTACTACTATGACCCCATGAGCTTCACCAGCCGTTACCCCCGTGTAATGCGCTTCCTCTACACCTCCGGCAACTTCCCCTTTGCCACCAAGAGTTCAAAGGGCATCTCCGTTCTGGCCAACTTCGACGTTAA
This sequence comes from Bacteroidaceae bacterium, assembly GCA_017503065.1. The sequence continues at coordinate 7,797 of JAFVTT010000037.1, forward strand.
CACAGGTACCATCGGCCGTGACCTGTCTACACAGTCCACCAACCAGCAGGAGGTTGTCAACCGTCTGCGCCAGTTGCTCGAGCACAACACCATCGTGCACGAGGAAGGTGTGAACCTGATCAATACTGAAGAGGACGAGTACTATCTCTCCAAGAACGGTATGGGTATCAAGGTTATACGCGACGAGACCGGCGTTATTAAGGCCCAGGGCGGTTTCCAAATCGAGAACGAACGCGAAGGTCTGGCACACAATCACCCCGGTATTCTCTACTGTAACGTACTGGAGAAGGGTGACTACAAGAACGGTTGCACCTTCACTGTCGACGCTCCCCTGATTCCCGCTTCACGAAGCGTATTCAGCGTTTTGTCAAACATCAAGCGCGGTCAGAAGGGCGAACCTCAGGACTACACCAGCCCCGAGACCATAGAGTCTAACCCCTACTATGAGTTCTTCAGACTCTGTAACGAGGCAAACTGGAACCTGATTGTCAAGTCTGGCGTTGTCGATGAGAACGACCCCAAGTATGACGTAAGTACCACACAGGGCGAAACCGCTCTGAACAAGGCTGTAAACAAGTACATGACCTTCGTGGACAACAATGCCGTAGACTATAACATACAGTTCTGGGACAACTTCAACTACACAGTTTTCGCTCCCACCAACGAAGCCATCAGAGAAGCCATCGCAAACGGTCTGCCCACATGGGAAAGCATCGAGGCTGACTTTGAGGCATGCGCCAACGAAGAGGGTGAACTGACTAATGGAACAGACAGTCTGCGCATCCAAACTAAGATTACATACCTGACCAACTTCATCCGCACACACTTTGCCGACAATACCGTATTTGCCGACAAGTCTGACATGAATGCAGAAATGTTTACCAGCAGCTTCAACAACGAGACTGGTCTGTTCGTCAAGTCATTCGTACAGAGAGAGGACGGTATGCTCAAGGTTAAGGACAACACCACAACCGGTCAGTGGATTACCACAAAGTACACCACAGACGACGGCCGCAATGTGAAGAACATCATGACATGCGACCGCGAGTGTAACTCTAAGGTTAAGGATCAGAGCATGAACAACAAGACCACAGATGCTACCAACTATGCTGTAATACATCTGATTAACGGTGTTCTGAACCATGAAGACCTTGTTAACGGTCAATACCCCGACTTCCAGAAAATGGCAGAAGAAAATGGTGGCAAGGCCGCACGCGCATACATTCAGAAATTCGCAATCCGATAAAAACATAAACCATGAATAATATCATAAAGCTATTTTTGCTGTGGGCCGTGGTCACTATGGCTCTCCCAGCTAACGCACAACGCCGTATCTCCGGTACCGTATCGGACGATATCGATGTTATTATCGGTGCCAATGTAAAGGAGGTTGACAAGAACAACCGTATCCTGAATGCTACGGTAACCGACTTCAACGGTAACTTCACCATGACCCTGAAGGACGACAAGAGCAACCTTGTCATCTCCTATATCGGTTATAAGACTGTTACCATCCCCACTGCCGGCAAGACAGTGTTCAAGGTCCATATGGAGGACAATGCCAAGGTGATGCAGACCGTAGAGATAAAGGCCAAGAAGCTGGCCGCCACCACAGGTCTAGACATCCCTGAGCGCGAGTTCTCCGGTGCTGTACAGAAATTCGATATGGCCGACCTCGACGGTCTGTCCTTCACCTCTGTCGACGAGGCTCTGCAAGGTCAGATTGCCGGTCTGGACGTTGTTGCCAACTCCGGTAACGCCGGTGCAGGTACAACAATGCGTCTGCGCGGTACCAGCACCCTGAACGGTAACGCACAGCCCCTTATCGTAGTTAACGACCACATCTTCGAACTTCCCGATGATGCCATGCAGGGAGTGGACTTCTCCAACATGGACAACGAGGAACAGTTCTCTACACTGCTGAACGTAAACACCGAGGACATCGAGAGCATTACCGTACTGAAGGACGGTGCCGCTGCAAAGTGGGGTTCTAAGGGTTCTAACGGTGTAATCGAAATCAAACTGAAGCGCGGTAAGCGCGGTAAGACTGCCGTTACCTTCAACTACAAGTTCACCGGCACATGGCAGCCCGACGGCTACAAGATGCTGAACGGTGACGAGTACACCATGTACATGAAGGAGTCATACTACAACCCCACAAACACTTCCAAGAGTCTTCTGGAGTTGGACTACAACAACACCTACGGCAGTATCTTCCACAACTACAACAAGAATACCGACTGGGTGGACGCTATCAGCCGCTTCGGTAAGGAGCACCACTACTACCTGACCCTCTCCGGTGGTGGTGAAAAGGCTACATTCCGTATCGGTGCAGGTTATGACATGAACGACGGTACTACCATCAACCAGGACTTCAACCGTTTCAGCACGATGACTGCTCTGGACTACTGGGTCAGCGACCGCATCAAGTTCAGTTCAAACATCAACATGACCTTCACCACACGTCATAACAACACCGTTGCCAACTCTGCCAACAGCAAGGCCTACAAGGCTATGCCCAACATGAGCATCTATGCATACGACATCAACGGCAACCCCGTTTATGACCAATATGGCAATCCCCAGTACTTCAACATGTTGCCCCTGGCTGCAAACGCCGGTTACACTAACGGTATAGAGAACGACGGTTTCCACACCTCTTGGGAACTCCGTGATATGTTCCAGAACGGCAACCCCGTGGCTTATGCCAACCTGAGCGACAACAAGCAGAAGCAGTACAACCTGACTCCCCAGTTCAGCGTTGAGTACAAACTTCTCGGCAAGGAAAGCGACCAGTGGCGTCTGAACTACGTGGGCGACGTTCAGCTGAACATCTACAACACCAGCGAGGATGCATACAACCCCGCAGAACTCATCAACATGCCTTGGATCAATGGTGGTGATAACGGCGCTGACAACGGAAAATACAACAACAACCGTAACACCGTATATAACAGCGAGTACAAGTCATTGGAGTTCACTACCCGTCACGACCTGCGTTTCTACAGCGCATTCAAGAACACCAAGCACAGTCTGAGCGGTCTTGCACGTTTCGAGATGCACTCAGGTAACTCTACCAGCCAGAGCAAGAGCATCTGGAACGTACCCGACGGCGTTCAGGATCCCACTTCTCCCGGTATGCTGTACCAGGCCAATGCCAGCAACGGTTCATGGCGCGGTCAGAGCTTCTTCTTCCAGGCACACTACTCTTACGACGGTAAGTACAACCTCGATGCCAGTGTGCGTGTAGACGGTAGCACCAACTTCGGTGCCGGCAACAAGTACGGTACATTCCCCTACTTCGCAGCACGTTGGAACATCTCCGACGAGAAATGGATGAACTGGTCAGACAGTTGGTTGTCAATGTTGGCATTCCGTCCCTCATACGGTATCTATGGTAACAGCTCTATCGGTGCCAACAACCAGTACAACCGTTACGGCAACGGTGGCATGTACAACGGTCACACCGTAATTATCCCCGAGAATCTCTCTCTGCAGAGCATCCGTTGGGAGAAGAGTTCTATCTGGAACATGGGCTTCAACCTGGGTCTGTTTGACGACATGCTCACCGTTGACGCCGAAATCTACGGCAAGAGAACAAAGGACCTGCTCATCAGCGACATCCGCATTCCCTCTGCAAACGGATTTGCTACTCTGTCTAAGATGAACGGTGGCGTTATGTACAACAAGGGTTGGGAAGTCTACATCAATTCAGGCAAGTTCGCCAAGGTTGGCAAGTTCAGCATGAAGGCTCGCTTCAACATGTCTCAGAACTTCAACAACGTGGAAGAACTGAACAGCCTCTATCTTGAGTCTGTGAACGGTGCCGAGAACTATCAGCCCAAGAACCTTGAATATAACCGCCGAGTACAGATAGGCAACGCTCTCGGTTCCATCTATGGTCTGAAGTACAAGGGCGTATACCGCTACGACTACGAGCACAACGGTTACACTCTGAACACCTGGAGCAAGTACGGTTACAACGAGACCATCATCGTTGACGGCGAGGAGCGCCGCGCCAAGGACTATGCCGAGTTCCTGCAGTACAAGCACACTGCCACCGGTAGAGACATCAAGGGTAACCCCATCAACACAGCAGCCGCAGCCGAGCGTCGTGGTGAGAACTTCACCTGCCCCGTGGCATACGACAAGAACGGCAACATGCTGACAGACGCAAAGGGCGAACCCCTGAAGATGTACTACGTTTACAACAACGACGGCGGCACACGCTACCAGTTCAACGGTGGTGACGCTATCTACGAAGACGTGAACAGCGACGGTCAGATTGACCGCTATGATATGGTCTACCTGGGCAACTCCAACCCCAAGTTCTACGGTGGTGGCGGTCTCACCTTCTTCTATGACAAGATGAGCCTGAACATCGGTCTGAACTTCCGTGTAGGCAGCCAGGTTGTCAACCTCGCCCGTATGACCTACGAGAGCATGCGCGACAACAACAACCAGTCATACGCTACTACATGGCGCTGGAGAAAGAATGGTGATATCACCGAGATTCCCCGTGCCATCAACACATTCGGTACCGGTGCGTACAGTTACAACTCTCTGCCCAGCGACCGTTATGTTGAGGACGGTGACTACCTGCGCGTACAGTACATCCAGTTCCGCTACGACATGGATCCCAAGAAGTTCGATTGGCTGAAGAAGTGCGGCGTACGCACCCTTAACTTCTCTGCTTCTATCAACAACCTGTTCTGCTGGAGCAAGTACACCGGTGTTGACCCCGAGGTTAGCCCCAACGGTTTCAACCCCGCTATCGACTACGCTAAGGTTCCCCGCTCTAAGTCATTCACTTGCAGTATAAATCTCGGATTCTAATATCAACAGATAATGAAAACATATAAGAATATATTCAAAGCAACTTCCCTTCTGGCCGTGATGTCGCTGGCAATGACATCATGCAATGACTGGCTGACAGTTCATCCCCAGACACAGATTGTGGAAGAAAACTTCTGGGAAGACAAGAACGACCTGGAAGGTGTACGCTACGGCGTATACAAGAATATGGCCGATCAGGTGGAGAAGATGATCATTTGGGGTGATCTTCGTGCAACTGACGTGTACAATCTGACCGCCCAGAGAACAAGCGATCAGGGCAACCGCGACAACTTCCGCAATATCATCCAGGCCGACATAGATACCACATGGGCATACTATGACTGGAGTGGCATGTACCGCACCATCGGTTATTGCAACAAGGTGCTCCAGCATGGCGAAGAGGTATTGGAGAAGGACAAGCAGTTCACAGCCAGCGAATGGCGTCAGATGAAGGCAGAAATGGTGACAATGCGTGCACTGAGCTACTTCTATCTGGTACGTGCATTCAAGAGCATCCCCTACACCACAAAGGTGGTAAACAGCGACAGCGAGGTGGAATACTTCCCCCAGTTGCCCGCATTGGATGTGATGGACAGCCTTATCAACGATGTTGAAAGTGTGGCAGGACAGGCCCGCAACCGCTTTGTCGATGTCAAGGAGACCAAGGGCATGATTACAAACACTGCCATCTATGCTCTGCTCAGCGACATGTACCTGTGGCGCGCAAGCATGCGTCAGGGCCGCTCTCTCGGCGACTCTACCATCACACAGGCTATGGTAATCGATGACTACCAGAAGTGCATTCTGAACAGCGAACTCTCCATCAGCAAACTGAAGGACCAGTTCGACGAGGAAAGAAAGGGTCTGGGTGCAAACCTTGGCAAGAGCGACTATGTAAGCTGGAGCAATGCACCTTCCTTCAACGGCAAGACCATCGACTTCATGTACACCAACGATGTAGATGAAGCCAACCGCGGCAACTTCGACCTGATTGCCCAGAAGAGAATCTTCAACCAGGGTAACAGTTACGAGAGTATCTTCGAACTGCAGTTCAACACCAGCGACAGCCGAAAGAACGATGCGGTGAACAGCATTTGGGGTGCCTTCAACAAATCCCATCTTGTAAGCACATTCCCCTACACTGGTGAAGAAGCAGATGGTGTATATGACACCCGCTACTGGTTCAGTGCCTGGAACAAATTGCTTGGCAACGACAATCCTGTCGACTTCTACTGCCTGAAGTGGGCAGACGCTCTGCCTTTAATTGAAGGTAACATCGGCCAAGCAGATGCCGACATCCAGGTTTCTTTTGAACAGGACGAGTACAAGAACTGGATTGTGTATCGTCTGAGCGATGTTCTGCTTATGAATGCTGAGGCACGTGCATGTCTGGGCGAATTGAAGGTTGACGCTAGCGAAAACAACAAGGTTTGCCAGCAAATTCTGCGTATGGTAAACAGACGCTGGTGGATTAACGTAGTGAGCGGTGGCGACTTCAACACCAACGTTAACGTCAACGACGCCAATGCAGATGCCTACTACAACTCTCCCAACAACCTGATGAACGTAATGAACACCCGCAAGCGTGAGTTCATCGGCGAAGGCAAGCGTTGGTTCGACCTCGTACGTTATGCAGAACGCATCAGCGAGAGCGACGAGAGCATCGAAGGCACAAAGGGCGAGAATGGAATATTTGAGACCTTCATGGGTAATGTGGATGGTATAGACATGGTAAAGAACCGTTGTGAAAACCTCTGGGCTTTGTATTGCCCCATCTACTACATGGAGTGCAAGGCTTACCGTGCAAATGGTGCCAACATCAACCAGAATCCCATCTGGAACAAATCTAAGTATGACAGATAATAGAGGAGGATTATAAAATGAAAATCATATCAAAAATCAAGAGTTTCATACTTCTGCTCCCTATGGTGGCAGGAGTGGCCCTGACTCAGAGTTGTACGGAAGATATTGACACTTCATCAAGATACACATTCACCGGCAACACCGTCCTCAGTTATCTTGAGGACCATGCCGATGTGTACAGCGAATACCGCAGCCTGCTGGATACCGTGAAGGTCAGTGACTTCTCCAACTCAACCGTGAGTCAGCTTCTTTCAGCACGTGGTAACTACACTTGTTTTGCTCCCACCAACGAGGCTATCCACAACTACCTCGTACACCTGGTGGACAGCGGTATCATCAGCGATTCCACATGGAGCGCGCCTGAGTTCCTGGAAGTGAACCCCGAAACAGGAAAGAAAGATTTGCTGTATCAGATCCAGTGCAACATCGTGTACAACAGTATCATTGATGCCGGCGACAACTCGGCCGCCTTCCAGACCAGCGACTTCAGCGAACGTGCTCCCAAGAACGAAGTACTCAGCCTTCCCAACATGAAGGAGCGCAAACTGCAGATAACCGAGGGTAATGGTACAAGATATGCAATCGAAGGTAGCAATATCGACGACAACAACTGCAACATCTACACCATCAACGGTTACATCCATCAGGTACACAAGGTTATCGACCCCAACGAGCAGACTATCACCGACATTTTCCAAGAGATGATTGAGGAGCAGCAGTACGGGTTCTTCACCTATGCAGTCCTGCTGCAAGCTTGTGGCCTTTCTGAGGAAATGGCACAGAAAGAGGACGAGGTTTACTACCAGATGCTGATGTCTGGCGAACTGGAGCAGCACTTCAGCGAGCCTCACCCCACCTACTCAGGTGCCGGTGACCCCGAAAGAGGTAAGGGTGCAAATGGTGGCAACAACTCTTACGGTTGGTACCCCAAGCGCAGAATGATTGGCTACACCCTGTTCCTTGAGAAGGACAGCTGGTGGGAACAGGCTCTCGGTCTGGAAGACAGTACTATCCACACCAAGCCCGCAGAAGAAGTTATCGCTTTGGTAGCAGAATATGTTAAGGAAAATAACTACCACATGCCCAATGCTTCTCACGACGACAACTACACCAGCACTGACAATGCACTGAACCAGTTCGTAACCTATCACGTCGTTCCCGGAAAGGTGGAAAACAACAAGTTGGTTATCCACTTCAACGAGTACGGCTATAGCCAGGACCTGAGGCAGCCCAAGTCTTGTGTCTACGACTTCTACATCACTGCAGGCTTGCGCAGACTTTTGAAGACATACAAGTCTCCTGGCAACAAGAACACCATTTACCTGAACCGTTTCCCCGTCATCAACAATGCAACCGACGGCGACTATACCGAGGTTAGTTGCGAGGACGAGAAGGCCGGTGTTGAAATTCTGGTAGACGAAATGTTACGTCCCTACAATGCATTTGTCTACCCCATCAGCGATTGCATCTACTTCAACGAGCAGATGGCAGAAACCTTCGGTAAGGAGCGTATCCGAATCGACGTGGCTACCTTCTTCAAGGAGTTCTTGACAAACGACATCCGTTCTAACGAGAATTCTACATGGCCATACCAGTGCGTCGGCATGCCCATCACCAGCAAGTACACATACTGCGAAGGTCTTGAAATTGGCGACGAGACACGTTTCCACTATCTGAGCGGACGAGTAGGTGGTGGCAGCTGGGCCAACTATCAGGGTGACGAGTTGAACGTGGTAGGTAACTACGAAATGACCATGAAACTGCCTCCCGTTCCCAAGGACGGTGTATATGAGTTGCGTCTGGGTCTGAGTACCAACAACCGTCGCGGTATGTGCCAGGTTTACTGGGGTACCAACAAGAATGCCCTGCCTGCAGTGGGTGTGCCTCTGGACATGCGCATGACAGGTACACAAACCCTGGTAATGTCAGGCCAGTCATTCCCCTCTATCGTAGGTTGGGAACCTGACGTAAAGGGCGATGACGATGTCAATGCCGAGGTGGACAAGAAGATGCGTAACAACGGATACATGAAGGGTCCCAAGTATGTCAACTACATGGGTGGCAACCAATTGCTGCGCGACCGTCAGGAAGCCCTCAGAAAAATCGTCATCAGATCTGAGATGAAGGCCAACGAGACCTACTACATCCAGTTCAAGAACGTATTGGACAACCTCGCCACAGAGTTCTTCATGGACTACATCGAATACTGTCCCAAGGAAGTTTATGACAACCCATTGATTCCTGAGGACATCTGGTAATCGGATGGAAATGTCGACATAACTCTTATAATATAACAAACAACCTAAACAATTCACTATTCATATTACATATATATGAAAAAAGGAATAAGCAAATATCTCGGAGCACTCGTAATGGGAACTGCCTTAATGGCAGTCCCCTCGTGCACCGACACTTGGAACGAGCATTACCAGACAGAGGATGCCTACACCGCTACGGAAAGCCTGTGGGAACTGCTGGAAGCACGTGAAGATCTGAGCAACTTCCGCTCTATCATTGGTAAAGCAAAATTCTATCGCGATGAGACACATCCTGCCTATACCGTTAACGGCAAGGATACCGTGTACTACACCTTCAAGGATGTCCTCAATGCCAACTCTCCCATTACAGTATGGGCTCCCGTCAACGACGCTCTGACAGCCGAAGAATGGCAGAAGTTCGAGGAAATGGCAGAAAAGGACGGTTACAACCTGCAGCAGCAGTTCGTGGGTAACCACATTGCCCTTTACCGCAAGACCATGGCCAAGAGCGGCAAGGAGACCCTGCGCCTGATCAACAGCAAGTTCGCCGTTATCAACTATGATGAAGGCACACTTCAGAAGGCTCAGGTAGTGGAGAAGAACATCGGTGCACGCAATGGTCTGTTGCACACTCTGGATGCCCAGAACGAGTTCCTCTTCAACCTGTACGAGTACATCAAGTTCAGCGGTGAAGTTGAGACTTTCCGCAACTACCTTGTACAGCGCGATACCGTTTACTTCATGGAATCCGCAAGTATCGAAGGTCTGCCCGACGAGAACGGTAACCCCACCTACGTGGACAGCGTTTACTTCCAGGACAACATGTTGTTCAACAACCATACCTATAACCCCACTGGTGCCGATGCCGAGGATGCATGGATGAACAGCATGTGGATGTTCAATGCACAAATCAACACCGAGGACTCTGCATTCGTAATGGTTGTTCCCACCGACCTGGCATGGCAAAATGCCACAGAGATGCTCAAGCCCCTGTACAACTACGTGAGCACCTATCCCAGAATGGACAAGGTGAACGTCACCGCCACAAAGGGCGAGACTATGGACATCTTCGGTGCAAGAAAGACTTTTGCCAACGGCAAGGGTTACGAGACCGTTGACTCCCTGCAGGACGTAAACATCAATATGGACATCATCAGCCCATTGGTGTTCAACGTGAACCTCCAGCCCCAGGTAAACGGCCAGATATGGACAGCAGAGAAGTTCATGAACGGCGGTTACAAGGAATGTGAGTATCTGCTTACCACCGTTGGCGATACCATCCGTGATATCTACGAGATGCAGGATGGCGTGAAGACTCTGGTATGGAGCAAGAACAGCCTGTTCGAAGGCGAAGGCGTTAAGGAAACCAAGGAAATGAGTAACGGTTATGCCATCATTACCGACAAATGGAACTATGCCCGCGACTACTGGATGCCCAACATCGATTTCGATGCAAGCGTATTGACAATTTACGACAAGGCTACTTCAACACGTCCTTCAGAGTATGACATCAACAACACTACTGCAGCAGATTGGATTGACAAGTACGGACGTTGCAGCCAGCAGAGATACCTGCACGTAAATGCATCTTCTACAAGCACCAATCCTGAAGTTGCCTTCGGTCTGACAGGAAACAAGGATATGGCCAACGGTAACACTGCCGGCGTAATGAGTGGCAAGTATGAGATTCAGATTGTGATGGTTCCCCGCTGGTATGAAACCAGCTACGAAACTCCCGATACTGCCGGTGCCGCTCTGAAGAACAGAGTAGTCTGCACATTGTACTACTGGGATGAAAGCCTGATTGGCAACACAGACCTCAAGTACACAAAGCAGACTAAGCTTACAAGCGCTCCCGTCGAGTATAGCGGTGAGAAGGTTGACACTCTCACTGTATTTACAGACGTTGAGTTCCCCGTTTCATACAAGAACTTAAGCAAAGCCTACCCTGTTCTCCACATTAAGAGCGATTTGAAGAATACAGATGTAAGCAAAAATGGTTACTCACGCCCCTTCAACATTGACAGAATCATCCTTAAGAGCAAGCAGGCAGAGTAATATACAGATGTCAATTACATAAAGCAAAGAACAATGAAAAATACAATAAGTAAAAGCATAATGAGCAAAGCGCACCGCGTCGGTCTCTGTTTCATGGTACTTGCAGCGTTTGGCATCAGTACAGCCTACGCTCAGGAAGCCCAGGGCGATGAGACAGTAAATGAACGCAGAGTTAAGAAAGCGCCCAAGCACGAAACACGTACCGTTAAGGGACGCGTCATCGACAGTGCCACAGGTGCCCCCATGGGTGGTGTACGTGTACAGGCACTGGGTATGAACCGTTATTCTACCCTGACCAACGAGGATGGTACATACGAGGTGGAAATTCCCGTATTCATCAATACAGTATATGTATATGCCCCTGAATACAATCCCCTGCAGGTTGCCATCAACGAGAAGGGTACCGACATCGAACTGATGAGTTCTGCATTCGGTGCATTCTATGGCGAAGGTACACAGATTACAGCCAAGAATGGTGTCACTCTTGACCAGACCAGCAGTCTGAGCATTGAGACCGACATGATGAACAAGTTGGCCGGTGATATCAATATCGTCAAGAAGAACGGTCTGCCCGGTCAGGGTGCATACATGACCATCCGCGGTATCAACAGTATCAATGCCGACGCACAGCCCCTGGTTGTTCTGGACGGTAACATACTGGATATGCAGTACGACCGTACCGCCCAGCACGAGGGTTACTTCAACAACGTGCTTGCAGGTATTGATCCCGAGACCGTAGACAAGATTGAGGTTCTCAAGAACGGTACCGCCCTTTATGGTGCAAAGGGTGCCAATGGCGTTATCATCATTACCACAAAGCGTGGCAAGAGTCAGGCTACCAAGATTAACGCACGTATCTATGGCGGTGTGGAACTCATGCCCAAGAAGCTAAGCGTTCTGGACGGTCCTCAGTACACCACATATCTGGGTGACTTGGTATCTACTATCAAGGATATGGACCAGAACAAGCTGAACTCTTTCGTCTTCCTGGACCAGAGTCCCAGCAACTTCTACCGCAACATCTACAACAACAACACCGACTGGCAGGATGGTATGTACCGTACTGCTGCTACACAGAACTACAAGATCAGCGTAGAAGGTGGTGACGATGTGGGTATGTATGCACTGTCACTGGGCTACACAGATGCTCAGAGCACAATGAAGAACAACGACATGAGCCGTCTGAATCTTCGTTTCAACACCGACATCAAGATCGGTACCAAGCTTTCTACCGCTTTGGACATCTCCTACAACCAGACTTCATACAACATCCTTGACAACGGTTGGAGTGTGAACTACGACAAGCAGAACATCGGTTCTGTTAACGTTCTGGGTCTTGTACAGGCTCCCTTCATCAGTCCCTACAGCTACTATGTGGATACTGATGCAAACGGCCATTCAAGCCTTAAGCTCTCCGGTGACTGGGCAGGTAAGTATGCTTCTACAGCATCAAGAAGCGAGTACGTGAAGAACCCCTTCATGTTCTCTCAGCACCTGAGCGAAGTGAACGAGGTTGCACGCAACCCCTACTGGATTCTGGAGAACGGTCATGGCAACAACAAGAACTTTGCCGAGATGACACAGATCAACATCAACGTTGCTCCCAAGTACCAGATCAACAATGACTGGGCTATCTCTGACCGTTTCAACTATACTCTGAACCGTAACAACGAGAAGTACTTCCTGCCCATCGCAGGTGCTACTCCCTACATGATCCAGGACCAGGGTAACATCACCTCTGTACTGAAGAGCCAGTTCACAAAGCAGACCAGTCTGAACAACGACCTGCGCATCGAGTACGGCCACCAGTGGGACGAACACACCTTTGGTGCATTCGCAGGCTGGCGTCTGAACTCCTATAACTACAGCTACTCATACCTGAACGGTTACAACAACGAGAACGACAAGCTGCCCAACATCACCAAGAACATGCAGTTCATCAACTCAAGCGGTGTTAACGACAGCTGGAAGGACATGACCTACTATCTGCAGGCCAACTACAACTATGCCAACCGCTACTTCGCAGAGTTCTCTGCCAGTGCACAGGCAAGCAGCCGTTTCGGTTCTCACACCAAGGACGGTTTCCGTCTGGCAGGTGTAAGCTGGGGCTTCTTCCCCTCATTGCAGTTGGGCTGGATCCTGACCAACGAAAAGTGGTTCAAGCCCACACGCAACGTGAACTACCTGAAGGCTACCTTCGGTATAGAGAAGAACGGTAACGACAATCTGGACTACTATGCAGCACGCACCTATTGGGAGACTGCACAGGTATTCGAGAACGTATTCGGCAAGTACCTCAGCAACATCGCCAACAGCGAACTGCAGTGGGAGACCGTACGCAAGATCAACGTTGGTGTTGAAGGTTCATTCCTGAACAACCGTCTGAACGGCCGCGTTGACCTGTACTGGAACAAGACCAGCGACATGCTCTCAATGCGCGACCTCTCTGACCAGTACTACTACTCAGGTATCACCAACTTCTGGACCAACGAGGGTGAAATGACCAACAGCGGTGTTGAAGTCAAGTTGAACGGTGCCCTTATCAACTCCAAGGATTGGAAGTGGGAACTCGGTGCCACACTGGGCCACTACAGCAACGAAATTACCGCTCTGCCCGAGTCTAAGGACAACACCATCGAGCTGTACAAGCGCGATGCTGAGGGCAAGCAGTATGGCGAACCCGAAATCATCCATGGTTACACCTCAAGCGTATATGGCAAGAGCAACGTGCTGACTGCCGTAGGTTACAGCGCAGGTACATTCTATGGTTGGGAAGTAAACTACAACAACGAGAGCGGTACCGGTGTATATGCATCTGAAGCAGAGGCCGGCCGTGCCACAAGCGCATTCGGTGCTCCCAGCAAGCTCCGCTACTACACTGGCGTTGCAGGCAGCTACCGCGAGTTCGGTGCCGGCGACATGGCATTCGTGGACCAGAACGGTGACGGTTGGATTGACGAGAGCGATAAGGTTGCTCTGGGCAATGCCACACCCGACATCTATGGTAACATCTTCACCAACGTAACCTGGAAGAACCTCCGTCTGGACGTTATCTTCAAGTACAGCCTTGGCAACGACATCTACAACTACCAGCGTTCTCGTCTGGAATCAGGCAACACCACCTACAACCAGACCAGTGCTATGGCACGTCGTTGGGCATACGAAGGTCAGGTTACCGACATGCCTCGTGCATGCTTCACCAACAACCTGGGCTATGTAGAAAACGAACGCATGAGCAGTCGCTGGATTGAAGACGGCAGCTATCTGAAGATGAAGAACATCCGTCTTACCTACAATATCCCCTACCACAACAGCTGGCTGCAGGGTATCAAGGTATGGGGTGAAGCCAACGACGTATTCTGCATCACAAAGTACCTCGGCACCGATCCCGAGACCAGTGCACAGAACGGTACCCTGTATCAGGGCATCGATGCAGGTCGCATCCCCAGCGGTCGCAGTTTCAACTTAGGTGTCTCACTTAACCTGTAATAATAAATATGAAGAACAAATCAATTATAACCATTCTCAGCCTCTGTTTGGGGCTGAGCATGGCCACCACCTCTTGTGATGACATGCTGACTTCAGACAGCGATCGTCACTCTTACGAAGTAGCCGGTGATACCCTCTACTCTTACTGGGGTATCCTGAAGAGCCTTCAGAACATTGGCGAGCGCTATGTCATCCTGGGCGAATGCCGTGGTGACCTGATTGACGGTGGCGAGTTCACCACCGACAGTGTAAACGCCATCCTCAGCTTCGGTCTGAACGGCGACACAGAAAACATCAAGGATGGTGCAAACCGCTATCTGAAGGTGAGCGACTACTATCACGTAATCAACTCTTGTAACGCATATCTGGCCAAGGTGGACACACTCATGGAGAAGGCCGATGGTGAAAAGTACATGCTTCGCGAGTATGCTCAGGTTGAGGCCATCCGTGCATGGACCTACATGCAGTTGGTTGTCAACTATGGTGATGTTCCCTTCTACCTGGAGCCTATGCTGTCAACAGAGCAGATTTTGGGCTTTGACTCAAAGAACCCCGAAAACCGCGTTAACGCAAGCAACCTGTGGGAGAAGTTGGAGAACAAACTGATGCGTGCATATCAGATTGAAGAGCAGTGGGGTTATCCCCAGTATAACAATTATGGTTATACTACTACCGTTTGCCACTCTTCCAAGGCTATGTTCCCCACCTCTCTTGTTCTGGCCGACATTTACCTGATGGGTAACCAGTATGAAAAGGCAGCTGCCTACTACTATGAGTTCCTCGACGGCAAGTATGGTGGTGCCCTGCCCATGAACTACTATTCTTATGGTTGGTTGCCTCAGGGCGAGAATACCCCCATGGTATTTAACACCGGTTACCCCTGGACCGAAACCGGTGCTGTTAGCAAGAATTCCGAGAGCATCACTGCCATACCTTCCAGCACTAACTCCTTGTGGGGTACCGTGCAGCGTGGCGTAAACGATCTCTATGGATTCGAGGCTACTATCCGCCAGAGCACAGGTAGCGACTCTGTTGCACGTGCAAGCATTACACTGAGCCAGAACTGGGAGCGCCAGTTGGGTCCCAGCGCAGGCTACGACACTCTGCGCCTTGCACAGAAGTTTGAATGCTATGTTGTTGCCGACCTTGCAAACATCGATGATGAAAGCAAGACTCAGCTTGTTGTTCTGGATTCTGTGGGCGATGCCCGTGGTATTGCAGATGTAGCAGGTTTTGGCTACATCTCCCGTTTCAACTCCGGTGACTACTACATTGACGATGTAAAGACCGAGCGCTATATCATGAAGCAGAATCCCAGAATTGTATACAGCACCGTATTCCCCATGGTATACCGCAAGAGCATGGTATGGCTGCGCTATGCCGAGGCTCTGAACCGTGCAGGTTATCCCGGCTATGCATTTGCCATTCTGAAGAACGGTATGACAAGAAACTCTGAATGGTTGCCCAGCGACGAGAACGACTTTGCCGTGAAGACCGCACGCGCACATTATGAATATAATGGTACATATACCGATGCAGAGGGCAATCAGAAGGACACTATGCTGATTCTCCCTGCTAATTGGGAAGAAAACGATCTGTGCGTAATCACCGGTCCCGACTATGACTCTGTTGCATACAAGAATGAGTTGGGCGCATTGGTTGCCGCCATCATGGCTGAAGCACCAGAGCACTTTGACACCATCCCCGCAGAAGAACTGACCGCACACTTCACTGCCAACATCAAGTCAAAGACTATAGATCATGCCAACTTCCAGCCCTCTGCAACTGCAGTAGTTTGTGATTACATCAGCCGTAGCGAATGGGAAAAGGCAAAGGGTCTGATATGGCTGGACTTCAACAAGGGACAGTTTGATGGCATACAGGATGCAAGCGTCAACTTCGTTGAGGACTTCCCCTTGCTTCAGAATACATTCATGAAGCTGACACGGTATCCCAGTTCAATGCCCGTCAACGAATACGTTACTCGCGGTATTCACCAGAAGGGTTGTGGTCTGCTGAAATACAACGAGAAGAGAAGTGTGTACAACTATGTTGACCAGATCAACCTGAAGTTGGAGGCTGCAGGCAAGCCCGCTCTGACAAAGGTCGAGATTTACGATCCTGCCAACCAGGCTGACGTTATCGAGGCTATCGAGGAACTCATCCTTGACGAGGCCGGTCTGGAACTGGCTTTCGAGGGTAACCGCTTCTTCGACTTGATGCGCGTTGCTAACCGCAAGGCTAATCCTGCCAAGTTCATGGCTGAGAAGATCAAGGCACGCGGCACCAGCACCGAGGCTTGGGTTAACGCTCTGGAGAGCGACATCAAGAACTGGTACCTGCCCCTCCCCGACTACAGCTACCGCAAGTAATAATACCGACATTCCATCCACAGGCTGACCAATCTCAGCCTATGGAGGAGACATAAACCAATCAGGCCGGAATCCCCAAACATGGATTTCGGCCTGATTACTTTATTATTAGTCACAATTGGGGTTCACTTGTCAAAAAGAAAGCGAAAACACAAAATGAATATCATTTTTACAAAATAATTGGCGTAAGGGAACTTTTTCTTACAATCTGTTGCATGATTTGAAGAAATGTGTTACCTTTGCGCCGAAATTAAAATTAACACTAACTAAAAGTAAAGCGACTATGGACGCAATCAAGGTATTAGAAGATTTGAAGAGACGCTTTCCCAACGAACCCGAGTATCATCAGGCCGTTGAAGAGGTACTTGCCACCATCGAGGAAGAATATAACAAGCACCCCGAGTTTGACAAGGCTAACCTGATAGAACGTCTTTGCATTCCCGACAGAGTTTATCAGTTCCGTGTTACATGGATGGACGACAAGGGCCAGATCCAGACCAACATGGGCTACCGTGTTCAGCACAACAACGCTATAGGCCCCTACAAGGGCGGTATCCGTTTCCACAAGTCAGTGAACCTGGGTATCCTGAAGTTCCTGGCCTTCGAGCAGACCTTCAAGAACAGCCTCACCACACTGCCCATGGGCGGCGGTAAGGGCGGTTCCGACTTCAGCCCCCGCGGCAAGTCAAACGCCGAGGTTATGCGCTTCTGCCAGGCCTTCATGCTAGAGTTGACACGCCACATTGGCGCAGACGTTGACGTTCCTGCCGGCGACATTGGCGTAGGCGGTCGTGAGGTTGGCTACATGTTCGGCATGTACAAGAAGCTGACACACGAGTTTACCGGCACATTCACCGGCAAGGGTCGCGAGTTCGGCGGTTCTCTGGTTCGCCCCGAGGCAACAGGTTATGGCAACGTTTACTTCCTGCAGGAGATGCTCAAGACCAAGGGCGACAGCGTGGAAGGCAAGCGCGTGCTTATCTCCGGTGCCGGCAACGTGGCTCAGTACACCGCAGAGAAGGTGCTGCAGCTGGGCGGCAAGGTGATGACCATGTCCGACTCCGACGGCTACATCTATGATCCCGATGGCATCGACCGCGAGAAACTGGACTACATCATGGAGTTGAAGAACGTTTACCGCGGCCGCATCAAGGAATACGTTGACCGCTACCCCACCGCCAAGTATGTGGAGGGCGAGCGTCCCTGGGGCGAGAAGGCCGACATCGCACTGCCCTCTGCCACACAGAACGAGTTGAACGAGGAGCAGGCAAAGACCCTGGTGGCAAACGGCGTGATTGCCGTGAGCGAAGGTGCCAACATGCCCTCTACTCCCGGTGCTATCCGCGTGTTCCAGGAGGCAAAAATCCTGTATGCTCCCGGTAAGGCAAGCAACGCAGGCGGTGTGTCAGTGAGCGGTCTGGAAATGTCCCAGAACTCCGGCCGTATCTCATGGTCAAGCGAAGAGGTGGACAACAAGTTGCACTGGATCATGGAGAACATCCACGAGAACTGCGTGAAGTACGGCACAGAGGCCGACGGCTACGTGAACTACGTGAAGGGTGCCAACGTGGCAGGCTTCATGAAGGTGGCCAAGGCCATGATGGCACAGGGCGTGGTGTAATATTATGGAGACTTAGGAGTCCATAACTCTGAACAGATATCAAGAAGACAAACCCCGGAAGCAAATTGTGACTTTCGGGGTTTAACATGTACTAAATAAATTGACACAACAAAAAAGTCATGTCATACATAGACTGTAGACCATTTGCCTTTTTAAGAAATTCCGTTATCATTTACAGAAATACATGTTGTACATCTGCTCATTTGTACGTAACTTTGCAGATGATTTCAACAAAGATTTTGTAAAAGAAAGAAGAAATGAACGACAAGAGACTACTTACCATTCAGGATATTTCATGCGTAGGACAGTGTTCGCTCACCGTGGCCCTGCCCATCATTTCGGCATGCGGTGTGGAGTGCGCCATACTGCCCAGTTCCGTACTGTCCAACCACACGGCCGGTTTCAGCGGCTGGACCTTCCGCGACCTCACCGACGAGATGCCCAACATACTGGCTCAGTGGAAGAAGGAGAAGGTGGACTTTGACGCCTTCTATACAGGTTATGTATCCAAGACTCAGATACCCCACATACTGGACATCATGCAGGAGACCGCCCGTCCCGGTGCTCTGCGCATCGTGGACCCCGTGATGGGCGACGGCGGCAAACTATATCCCGGTTTCGACGACGACTTCCCACAGGAGATGCGCCGCTTGTGCAACGGTGCCGACGTAATCATGCCCAACCTCACCGAGGCTGCCCTCCTGCTTGGCGAGGAGTACCGCACCGAGTACGACCAGGCATATATCGAGCAGACTATCAAGCGTCTGCATGCCCTCGGAGCCAAGAACGTGGTACTGACGGGCGTCAGCCTTGAGCCCAACAAGTTGGGCGTGGCATGCTACGACGGCAATGAAATCCGTTACTACTTCACCGACCGTCTGGACGTTTCCATGCACGGCACCGGCGACTGCTATGCATCCTCCTTTGCCGGAGCACTCCTGCGCGGTCACAGCATCCTGGAATCTGCCTCCATTGCCGCCGACTTCGTGGTGGAGACCATCCGCCAGAGCATGGGCGACCCCTCACACTGGTATGGCGTGAAGTTCGAGAAGGCCCTGCCCTACCTCATCAGCAGGATGTAGAAAACGGAAAAAGGAAAACGCACCTGCGGAGTTTGATGAGCGAATAAATCTGCGAGCAAGCGAGAGCATGGTAGGGACACGGTTGCCGTGTCCAAAGAACAAGAGCAAAACACCTTTCCGTTTTCACCTTTCAATCACTCTCCCAATCCGTATTCTCTGCCCACGGTCTCGGTAGAGGTAAGTTTTTGTTGCACCATCAACAGTACAGTGTTGCCATATCAACAGAACTGTGTTGATACGGCAACAAAAGTTTACGGACAGTAGCGACAAACCTGCATGTCCAGTGCAACACACTACACTCAATACGGCGGCACGATTTCTTAATCACGACAACAGAATCTATTCCCCACATTACCACAAAAAGGCAATCCGCAGACACTCGCCATTGGAGCGCTGCGGATTGTTTGTATCAGTCTGTACCTGGCAAATGATTACCTAACCAGCACCACCTTGCAGGAACATGAAAGGTAACATGTTCCATATGTAAACCATTAAGGTCTCTAAGGTCCTTAAAGTCCTTAAAGTCGTTCATTCGCTCACCTCTTCACTATCCTTATTCTCTTCAGCACGACCTCCTTCAACGGGTGCTCCTGGGCATCGACGGGCACCTTGTTGATGGACTCCACCACGCCCATGCCGTCCACCACTTCGCCGAAGATGGTGTAGTCGCCATCAAGCAGAGGGTATCCGCCCCTGGTGGTGTAGACCTTCTTCTGGTATGCCGAGAGCGATGGCAGCTTGAAACCAGGTTCCGTGTCGCGACGGCCTTGCCAGAGTTCGGCAAGGCTTCCCAGGTCGTACTTCCTGCCCGAAACGATGTAGAAATGCGTACCGCTGCTCACTCTGTCGGGATTGACATCGTCGGCCTGACGGCACATTGCCAGGGCACCTGCCTTGTGGAAGTGGCGTGGGAACTTTATCTCGGCAGGCAAGGTGTGGCGGTATTTGGAAGCGTCCACCGTGGGAACGGCACCACCTGCCTTCTGGGTGGGTTCGCCTGTCTGTATGGTGGCGCCAGGCACTATGCGGTTCCAGACAAGGTCCTCGTAGACACCGGCCTCTATCATGCGGATGAAGTTGTCGCGATGGACGGGAGTGTCGTCATACAGGCGTGCGGTGATATTGCCACGCGAGGTCTCGATGATGACCTCCGTACGGCCGATGGCATCACGTTTGGAGTCGGAACAGGAACTCACAAGAAGAGCCACAAGGGCGAGGAAGAAAAACTGTTTTTTCATGTGTTTCTCAGATTGAAGGACTCGGAGTATTCAGAAAACTCGGAGTATTCGGAGTATTCAGAGTATTCAGAGTATTCGGAGAACTCAGAGAACTCGTTAAACCTTAAACGACAATCACTCACTATAATACACCCTCTTCACACGGGAGGACACGGAGGTGAGTATCTCATAGGGTATGGTGTCCACCTTGGCGGCAAGGATGCTGGGCGAGAGTTCCGCACCGAAGAGGATGACCTGGTCGCCCTCCTGCGCCTCGGGGATGTCCGTTACGTCTATCATGCAGACGTCCATGCAGATGTTGCCCACATAGGGGACCTTCTGCCCGTGCACCAGGCAATAGGCACGGCCACGGCCGAAGAGGCGGTCCCATCCGTCGGCATACCCTATGGGAATGGCGGCTATGCGCGAATCCCTTGCCAGTTCCCCACGACGGCTGTAGCCCACGGTTTCGCTGGCGGGAACGTCGTGAATCTGCAGGATGGTGGTCTTCAGCGTGGAGACATTGGAGAGGAGGTCATTGTTGCGGGAATTGATGCCATAAAGTCCGAGGCCCAGGCGCACCATGTCCATCTGCCTTTCGGGGAAATGCTCTATGCCGGCACTGTTGCACATGTGCCTGAGAATATGATGCGGAAAGGCGGCCTGCAGGGCATCGGCACCGAGGAGATAACGGCGGTACTGCTCGGCGGAGAAGGAATCGAAGCCGTCGTCGTCGCTTCCCACAAAGTGGGAGAAGACAGAACGCGGTATGAGTGCCGTCTGCGAGCGCAGGCGGCGGATAAGAGCGGGCATGTCCTTCTCGGGGTCGAAGCCCAGGCGGTGCATGCCCGTATCTAACTTTATATGTATGGGCATGGCGGTTATTCCGGCACGCTCGGCAGCATGGATGAGGGCGTCCAGCAGGCGGAAACTATACACCTCAGGTTCCAGGTTGTACTCGAAGAGGGTGTTGAAACTGGTCATCTCTGGATTCATCACCATGATGTTCTTCGTTATGCCGTTGGCACGGAGCAGGGCTCCCTCATCGGCAACGGCAACGGCCAGATATCCCACCTGTTCCTGACTCTGCAGGGTCTTCGCCACCTCCACGGCACCGGCGCCGTAGGCATCGGCCTTGACCATGCAGATGACGCGCGTCTGTGGATTGAGGAAGGAGCGGTAATAGTTGAGGTTCTCCACCACGGCCCCGAGGTTCACCTCCAGGATGGTTTCGTGCACCTTCTGTTCGAGCGCTTCGGTGATGGCATCGAAGTGGAAGGAGCGTGCCCCCTTGATGAGCACCAGGCTGTCGCGCAGATTGCGGAACTCCTGGCTCTGCATGAACTCCTCGGTGGTGGAGAAGAAGGAGCATCGTGCATCCAGACGGGCGAAGCACGAGGCACATGCCTGGATCTCCGCACCTATGGCCATAAGGCGTTCAAGTCCACGCTTCTCCACCAGACGGGCAACGTGCGAATAGAGTTCGTGCGAAGGCGTACCGCTCTGCAATATGTCGCTGAGTATGAGCACACGCTGGCGCTCTGCCCTGTCGGGACGGCGGTTCATGAAGTCCAGGGCAATGTCCAGGCTGCTGAGGTCGCTGTTGTAGGTGTCGTTGATGAGCGTGCATCCGTGCCTGCCCTGCTTTACCTCCAGGCGCATGGCCACGGGTTCAAGCCTTTGCAGACGCTCCTGGATGACCTCCTCGCCCATGCCAAGATGACGGCATACACGGGCACAGAGATTGCGGTCGCGCTCCAGTGCGTCGGCCTCGTCCCCTGCCTCGAACACCACGGGGCAGTCCTTGAACAGAAGCATCTTTTCCTGCCGTTTCTGCTCCATGCTCTGGAAGTTCTCCTGATGGGCAGGTCCCAAACCCGTGAACACGCCTATGGTGGGCTGGATGATGCGCTGCAACGCCGCCATCTCGCCGGGGCGGCTGATGCCTGCCTCGAAGATGCCTATCTGCGAGTTGGAGTTGAGTCCCCACACGCTCAGGGGCACGCCTATCTGAGAATTGTAACTGCGTGGCGAACGGGTCACGGCCATATCGGGCGAGAGCATCTGGTATAGCCACTCCTTAATCACGGTCTTTCCGTTGCTGCCAGTAATGCCTATGACAGGGATATCGTAGGACTCGCGGTGCCTCTCGGCCAGACGCTGGAGTGCGGTAAGGGTGTCCTGCACAAGCAGTTGCACCGCACCCGCCAGTCCCTCCTGGACGGAGTTTACCACGAAGGCACGCACACCGCGTTCGTAGAGGTCGCGGACATAACGGTGCCCGTCGCCACGGTCGGTGCGGATGGCAAAGAACAGGGTACTCTCCGGAAAACAAAGGCTGCGGCTGTCCGTCAGGAGCCACTCCACATCCACGCAGGCTTCTCCGCAAACCTGTGCGCCTATCATTGAGGCAATGGTATCTATTCGCATAATCTGTTCCAAATAATGTCCACGGCCTCCGGCGAGGGGTGAAGTCCGTCGGGGGCATAGTATCTGTAGTCTCTCAGTTCGTCCATCATTATCTCGTATGACGGGAAATAGTCCACCCTTCCGGGATACCTGCGCACCATCTCGTCGATGGCAAGGAGCAGTGTGGCCTTGCTCAACTGGGAGCGGTGCCAGCCGTACTTGCGGTAGCGGTAGGGGCTCAGGGTGAAGGTAATCCGTATGTCGGGGTTCTTCGTGAAAAGGGCCTGCAAGGTCTCTTCCAGCACCTCGCACGTCTGCTGCAACGACAGACTATCCTCACGGAAAAGTCGGTCTGCCTGGCGCTGGCAGTTGCTCACCGCCATGCCGCTCTCCACCAGCCTGTAGCACACGTTGGTGCCGAGGGTCAGAAACAGGCGGCCGGCATGGCACAAGGCATCGCCCAAGGCACGGAAAGGCTCCTGCACCAAGGCACGGGCCTCATCCTCCGAGTCGGCTCGGAAACGGGTATTCGCCCACCAGCAACGCCATTCCTGCATGGTCTGGTCATGAAACATGGGCAAGGACTCCGCACCTCCGCAAAGGGCATGGCACACCGTGTTGCGTATGCTCTCGGGATTGAACAGAGTGCCCACAGGGTTGCAAAGGGCATGGTATCCCTCCGACTCCATACGCTCTCCCATGTACTGCGAGAAGCACGACCCTAAAAGTACATATTTCTGTGTTTTGTCAAGCATGCACCAGCACCTCCTTTAATGCGGTTTACGATACAAAGGTACAAAAATAAGGATAACTATGTCCAAGGATTGCGTATTTTTTTATATCTTTGCTCTGCAATAGTACATTCGCAAATTATGGACATAAACGAGCAGAGCCTGCTTTCTAAGATAAACTTTCCCTCGGACCTGAGGAAACTGCCTTTGGAGGAGTTGCCCCGCCTGTGCCAGGAACTGCGTGAATTTCTCATTAACGAACTGAGCCGCAACCCCGGACACTTTGCCAGCAGTCTGGGAGTGGTGGAACTGACCGTTGCCCTGCACTATGTGTTCGACACACCCGAGGACCGCATCGTCTGGGACGTGGGACACCAGGCCTACGGACACAAGATACTGACCGGGCGCAAGGACGCTTTCCACACCAACCGCCACCTTGGAGGCATCAAACCCTTCCCCTCACCACAGGAGAGCGAATACGACACCACCACCTGCGGACATGCCTCGGTGAGCATATCGGCAGCCCTGGGTATGGCCGTAGCGGCCAAGAAGCAGGGTTCCGACCGTCATGTCATAGCCGTCATAGGCGATGGCGCCATGAGCGGAGGTCTGGCCTTTGAGGGTCTGAACAATGCCGGCACCACGCCCAACAACATGCTCATCATCCTGAACGACAACAACATGAGCATAGACCGTGCCGTGGGAGGCATGAACTCATACCTGCACCACCTGCACACGAGCGGCACATACAACCGCTTCCGCAACCGTGCGGCACACAAACTGGCCGACTGGGGATGGCTTACGGAAAAGGGCAAGAAACGCATCATCCGACTGAACAACTCCATAAAGTCCTTCATACACAACCAGCACAACATGTTCGAGGGCATAGACATCCGCTACTTCGGCCCTCAGGACGGACACGACGTCATATCCCTGGTGCAGACCTTGCGCAGCATAAAGGAAATGAGCGGCCCCCGACTCCTGCACATACACACGGAGAAAGGGCACGGCTACCAGCCTGCCGTGGAGGACCCCACCACCTTCCATGCACCTGGCAGGTTCGACCCCGAAACGGGAGAGCGCATCTGCAACAATGCCACACCCGACATGCCTCCACGCTATCAGGACGTGTTCGGAGAAACCCTGCTGGAGATGGCACGCCGGAACGACCGCATAGTGGGCGTAACTCCTGCCATGCCTACTGGCTGCTCCATGAACATAATGATGAAGGAGATGCCCGACCGCTGCTTCGACGTGGGCATTGCCGAGGGACATGCCGTAACCTTCTCTGCCGGCATGGCAAAGGACGGACTGATTCCCGTGTGCAACATATACTCCAGTTTCGCCCAGCGTGCCTACGACAACATCATCCACGACGTGGCCATCAGCCGTCTGCACGTTGTCCTCTGCCTGGACCGTGCGGGCATAGTCGGCGAGGACGGTCCCACCCACCATGGTGTCTTCGACTTGCCAAGCCTGCGCACCGTACCCAACCTGACCATAGCATCGCCCATGAACGAACCGGAATTGCGCCGGCTCATGTACACGGCCGCCGAGTGTCAGGACGGTCCCTTTGTAATAAGGTATCCGCGTGGCAACGGAGTAACTCCGCAATGGCATTGCCCACTGGAGGCCGTGGAGATTGGAAAGGGACGCCTGATAAGCGAGGGGAAGGCATCTGCCAATGCCAGGCCGGACACAGCCGTGCTGAGTCTCGGTCCCATCGGGAACACTGTGCAGGAGGCCATAGCCCTGATTTCAGACAGCGGAAAGGACACTCCCCTGCCTGCACATTACGACATGCGCTTCCTCAAACCCCTGGACACAGGCATCATGGAGGAGGTTGCCAGGAAGTACGACCACATTATCACCGTGGAGGACGGGGCGCTGAACGGCGGCTTCGGTTCTGCCGTGCTGGAATGGCTGGCAGACAACGGCTACGCCAAACGTGTCACACGTCTGGGCATACCCGACAGATTCATCGAGCATGGCAAACCTGCCGAACTCTACAACATCGTAGGACTGGACGCAGAAGGCATTGCCAAGACAATACAGGAACGGAAAACGGAAAACGGAAAAATGAGAAGTGAGAAATGAGAAATGAGAACTGAGAACTGAGAACTCGGAGTATTCAGAGTATTCAGAGTACTCGAGTACTCGGACTTCCCCGCTCACCGCTCATCCGCTCACCGCTCACCGCCCATCCCCTCACCGTTAAAACCAACCACACATGAAGATAATCATAGCAGGTGCAGGTGCCGTGGGTACACACCTTGCGGAACTTCTCTCGCAGGAGAACCACGACATAATCCTCATGGACGAGGATTCAAGCAAAACGGAAGATCTGGCCGCAGGAAACTACGACCTTCTCATCATGAACGCATCGCCCACAAGCATAAGCGGACTGAAAGAGGCCGGAGTGGCACACACCGACCTGTTCATTGCCGTAACGCCCGAGGAGACCAAGAACATAACCTGTTGCATGCTGGCCCACACTCTGGGTGCCAAGAAGACCGTGGCGCGTGTGGACAACAGCGAATACACCACAGAGCATTACCGCGAAGTCTTCAAGCAAATGGGCATAGACTCGCTCGTCTATCCCGAGGAACTGGCTGCCACGGAAATCATTGACGGTCTGAAACGCTCTTGGGTACGCCAGTATTGGGAAGTTCATGGCGGCGCCCTGTGCCTCATGGGCATAAAACTTAGGCAGGAGGCCAATGAACTCTTCAACAAGCCCCTGAAGGACCTGTGCGGCTCCACTTCGCCCTTCCACATTGTAGCCATAAAGCGCGACGAGGCCACCATCATCCCCAACGGCAACACGGAGATGTACCAGGGGGACATTGCCTACTTCATGACCACACGCAAGCACATCCCGCTCATACGCAAGATTGTGGGAAAGGAAAACTATGCCGACGTGCACAAGGCCATGATTATGGGCGGTGGCGACATCACCGTCCACGTGGCACATGCCAAGCCCGACAACATCAGTCTGAAGATCATCGAACAGGACGAGGACCGTTGCCAGCAACTACTGGAACAACTGGACGACAGCGACACAATGATAATCCATGGAGATGCCAGAGACACCGACCTGCTCATAGACGAGGGCATACGCGACGTACAGGGTTTTGCCGCCCTCACCAGAAATACTGAAAATAACATCCTTGCCTGCCTGGCCGCCAAACGACTCGGGGTAAGGAAAACCGTGGCTCAGGTGGAAAACATGGACTACGTTGCAATGGCAGGCAAACTGGACATAGGCACCATCGTCAACAAGAAAACCATAGCGGCAAGCCACATCTACCGTATGATGCTGGATACCGACGTGGCCAACATACGCCGACTGACCATCGCCGATGCCGACATTGCCGAGTTCATCGCCGCAGAAGGA
Organism: Bacteroidaceae bacterium; assembly: GCA_017503065.1. The sequence continues at coordinate 35,130 of JAFVTT010000037.1, forward strand.
AGTCCCATAACCCGCAAGCCCATACGCGAGTTCCGCTTCCCCTCTGGCATCACCCTCGGAGGTCTGGTGCGGGACAATGTTGGCATGAGCATCGGCGGCAACACACAAATACAACCAGGCGACTGCGTGGTGGTATTCAGCAAATCCGGTCTGATACGCCAAATAGACAATTACTTCGCACCTCCATCCTCAACAATAGAACGGATTGTTTCTGCATTGGGTGGGTAAAAGTTAAAGGAAAGGTGAAAAGTGAGAATTGAGCGTCTTTAAGGACTTTAAGGACCCTAAGGACCTTAGAGACCCTAAAAACCCTAAGGGAATTCATCTTTCTGCTTTCTGTTCCCCGTTTTCCTTTCCGCCTTTCACCTCCTCCAACAACTGTCCTATGTCCCGGCGGAGCCATTGGTAGGGTTGGGACTGGCGGTAGGACATGCTCTTCTTCAAGGCATCTTCTATGGAAAGGCTGCTGTTGCGGTAACCGGAAAGTTCGTTCTGGCGCTGGATTTCGTGCATGGCAAGGGCGTTGATGTCCCTTTCCCTCTCGCGCCGCAACATATGGCAGATGGGATTGAGCAAAGGCAATACCACACCATCCTTCAGGCCGTGCCCCTGTATATATAAATAGGTATGTTCGGGAAGAAGGCCCATGCCAAGGAGTTCGTCCTTTAAGGGGGCATAGGTTTTCTTACCCTCGGGGAAGTGCTGGTGCAACCAGTTTATCTTCTTGTTAACACGTCGGCGCACATATTCCAGCGTGTCCTCGGGATTGCGGATGTTGGCCTCGTGGTAAGTGACGGTGTCCATGAAGTGCATGATGCCGAACTCGTTGTCACGGCCTCTGCGGTACACCCAGATGTTCCAGACGAACAGAGGCCACACTATCTTGCTGTACTCTTCCATGTATGCTTCCAGATTGAGCACCTCGCGGTCGTTCAATGTGGCTCGGGTGCATGCACGGTGCAGTCCCTCGGCATAGCAATGGTAGTTCTCTATGGCATATACATAGGTATGAAGCACGTACTTGTTGTTGCACAATTCCTTGCTCAACGGGGTTTTGCCCTGCAGGAGCCAGTCGTAGTCGGCGTCAACACAGGCAATCATATACGGACCGAGATTGTTCATCAGCGCCGTCTTCTTGCCTTTGCCCAGGGTGGTGCGAGAAGGTAGCATAACCTCGAAACGAACCTTCTCCGTCTCGTATTCGTCCAGCACATCGCGCCAGAAAGTTATGTCGTCATAACTTTCCACATAGGCTACAATGCGGACTTGGGACTTGTTTGGCTTAAGTCTGTTTGCCGCAGCAATGTATTCCGACGTTATGTTGCATACTAACCTTCTACCCATCCTTGCAAATAAAATAGAGAAACGGTGCTGGCGTTGGTCTTCAGTCCTGCAATAAACTATTCTACTCCTTTGGCTTGACGTCAGCGTTCACGATGTCCTCCACGTCCGTAACGCAATCAATCCATCCGTCCATTATCACTGCCGGCGAGTGTGTGGTGAGGATTATCTGCGCATTGGGGTTGAGGTCGCGTATCAATCCTATCAGCCTCTGCTGCCACTCCACATGCAGGGATATCTCAGGTTCGTCCATGAAGAGGGTGTAGGGTTGCTTGTCCTGCACCAATACGGTGAGCAGGATTATCAGCATCTGCTTCTCGCCACTGCTCAACTGGTACGGAGTCAGATGCTCGCCATGCTGCACGAGGATTATCTCGTTGCTGGTGCGCAGGGCCGTCTTGCCGGTGTCAGCAAAGAGGGAGTCCACCAGGTCGTAGAAATGTTCTTTTTCTCCAGCTATCTCCTGAGCCATCCGTTGTGCATCGGGTACCTGTTCGGTGAAAAGGCGTACCATGCGGTTGGACATGTTCACCTGATAGTCCAAGAAACGGCGTTGCAACTGGTAGAGTTGGAAGTCCAGTTCGCTATGCAGGCTTATGTCCGCCACCTTGGACAGGATGTCCTGGGAAATGAGCGGACGGTCGAAGGAACGAATCACGTCAAACCTCACCTGTTCTGCATCTTCGGGTTCATAGGTCAGCGTCACTCCCTCTGTGGCCTTGGCCAGACGGTCAATGTTCAGCAGGTACTTCACCACCCTGTTCAGGATGGTGCTCTTTCCCACTCCGTTCACGCCACTGAGTATGTTTACGTCAGGACGCAGGTCCCACACCACATGATGGAGTCCCGACCAGAGAGAATCTATTTCTATGCGACTGATGTATGCCATAAGCTATTAATTAAGGTGAAAACGGAAAACGGAAAACGGAAAACTGATTTGCTCTGATGTTTGGACTTCGTTTTCCGTTTTCCGTTTTCACCTTTCCGTTTTAATATATCGTTGTGCTGTCGCAAGGATACGTCTGCGAGTGGACGCTGAAGTAGCCCAGGGCCTTCTCCACCTTTGTCTCGGTCAGGGGGATATAGCACATGCGTGCGCTGTTGCGGCCAATGTACTTGCGTATCTTCTGTGGGATGTGGTCCCAATATTCCTTCAGGGTGTCGTCGGTAACTACTGTCTCGCCCTTGAAGGCAACGATTACGGGCAGGTGGTAGCGGTTCACGGCACGGCTAATCTGCCAGTTCAGCCACACATTGTCTGCATCGGTATCCTTGGTGACCACCAGCATCAGGTTGTCGGCTTTCTCCATCCGTGCAAAGAAGTCGCTCTTCACGGTGGTTTCCACCAGATCGTCGTGAGTGGCGATGAAGTTGATGTAGTCTGTATTCAGGAAATTGAAGCGATTGGGGAAACGTCTTTGCCAGTCTCCCAGCAGGTTCAGCGTGTGAAGGTTCTCCTTCTTGCTGTCGCGCACGGCATCCACATTGAATGCCAAGTATGTCTTGTGGTTGTTCATACGTCTTGATTTTTAAGGTTTATCGCATACAAATATACACTTTTTCCCACTCAATCCCTACGCATACATCTTTTTTTTGATAAATTTGCATCGTGATACAGGATTTGACAAGGCAAAAGGACCTGCTGCTACAGGAATACGAGTTCGAGAAGGAACAATTCCAGCGGCAGACACAGAACATGGGCGTGCAGAAGAAAGTGCGCCGTGGCATGTGCTGGTTTCCCCTGTCTGTAGGGCGCTCCTACTACAACAGCCTCGACCAGTTGGTGGTGGAGGTCAGCCGTAGCACCGACACCGATGTGGAACACCAGTTCGAACCCGGCAAACCGGTGTGCTTCTTCCGCGAGGATGCCAGCGGCATGCTCACCTACATGAAGTTCACGGCACAGGTCAGTTTCGTGGAGGAGAACAGGATGGTCGTTTCCCTGCCTTCCCCGCAAGCCTTGTCGCAGATTGCCTACGCCGACAGGTTGGGCATCCAACTCTATCTCGACGAGTACACATACCGCCTGATGTTCCAGGCTTTGGACACCGTCATTTCAGCGAAAGGCAACCGCCTGGCACAGTTGCGCGACATCTGCCACACCACTGCCCCGGCATCGGAATTCTCCTTTGCCCCCGTGCGCTTCCCGTGGCTCAACCCCTCTCAGGAAAAGGCTGCCGACATGGTGCTCCGTGCCAAGGACGTGGCCGTGGTGCACGGTCCGCCGGGGACTGGCAAGACCACCACACTCGTGGAGGCCATCTACGAAACCTTGCACCGCGAAGTGCAGGTGCTCGTTTGTGCACAGAGCAATATGGCGGTGGACTGGATAAGCGAGAAACTCGCCGAACGTGGCGTGAATATCCTGCGCATTGGCAATCCAACACGCGTTACGGACCGCATGCTTCAGGATACCTACGAACGGCGTTTCGAGCGCCATCCACTGTACGACCAACTTTGGGGCATACGTCGCAACATACGCCAACTCTACGATAGCCGCGAGGGCAACCGCGAGAACCGCCACCAGAAGATAGCCCGACTGAAGGAACGTGCCACGGAACTGGAATACACCATCAACGAGAGTCTCTTCGCCGATGCACGCGTCATAGCATGCACCCTCACGGGAAGTGCGCACCATCTCCTTACGGGACGTCGTTTCGGCACACTCTTCATAGACGAGGCGGCACAGGCCCTGGAGGCATCATGCTGGATAGCCATACAGAAGGCCGACCGTGTCATCCTGGCCGGCGACCATCGCCAACTGCCACCTACCGTCAAATCTCCTGCCGCCCTGTCTGGAGGTCTGGACAAGACACTGATGCAGACCATTTGCGAGAACAAGCCCCGTTGCGTGTCCATGCTCACCGTACAATATCGCATGGCGGACGACATCATGCAGTTCCCCAACCGCGAGTTCTACGACGGTCTCCTACAAAGCGATCCCGGCGTAAAGTATCGTGGCATACTGGATTGGGACACTGCTGTGGAATGGGTGGAGGCAGGTGGAGAAGAAGGTGAGACCCTCGCCCCCGACGGTCTCAGCCGCATAAACCCAGCCGAGGCAGAACTTGCCCTGCAAACCCTGCACGACTACATAGAGCGCATCGGCAAGGACCGCATCCTGTACGAGCGTCTGGACATCGGCATCATCTCCCCCTACAAGGGCCAGGTGCACCTGCTTCGCAAGATGCTCCGCAAGGACTCCTACTGGAAACCCCTCCGCCACCTTATCTCCATAAACACTGTGGACGGGTTCCAGGGACAGGAGCGCGACATCATACTCATCTCCATGGTGCGACAGAACGAACAAGGACAGGTGGGGTTCCTCGCCGACCTACGCCGCATGAACGTTGCCATAACCCGTGCACGAATGAAACTCATCATCATAGGGCACTCCCCCACCCTGTGCCGCCACCCCTTCTACCGAAGGCTGAAGCAATACATCGACAACCTTTGGGAGTAATGAGAAAACAGGAAGACCCCTCCCCATACCCTCCCACAAGGGGAGGGAGTGATTACAACCGACTAATGCCCAATCAGAAGTACATTATACTCCCCTCCCTTGTGGAGGGGCAAGGGGGAGGGTCCTCACCATTACCTCCCCCTACAGGGGGATTGAGGGGGTCCTAACTACTAACCAATAACCATATAACACTATGAACTTCAAAGACCTATGCCAGGCACGCTACAGTTGCCGCAAGTACCAGAACCGTCCCATCGAACAGGAAAAGATGGACTACATCCGCGAGTGCGTACGCCTTGCCCCGTCTGCCGTCAACCGCCAGCCATGGCGCTTCATCCTCGTGGACGAAAGCCAACCCGAACTCTTTGCCCGAGTGAAGGAGACATACCACCGCGACTGGATAAACGACGTCCCTGCCATCATCCTCTGCATGAAGGTTGAAAGCGAATGCTGGACACGCCGCTACGACAACAAGTCTCATGCCGACATCGACCTTGCCATTGCCATAGAACACCTCTGCCTGGCCGCCACCGAGCAGGGACTTGCCACATGCTGGGTGTGCAACTTCGACATCAACCAGTTCCACGACATCGTCCCCATGCCCGAGGGTCTGGAACCGGTAGCCCTCATCCCCATCGGCTATCCTGCCGACGAACTGGCGCCCAAGGTGCGCAAGGCTATGGAAGAGGTGTGGCAGTAGGAGCACATCACCCTGATAAGATTACACCTTGATATATAACATACAGGAGAGAACCGACAATGGATTCGGTTCTCTCCTGTATGCCTTTCAAACCCAAGCTGTCACTATAGTTATATAGTAATGACCTTTATATTTGAACAGATGTTTTGACGATTTTAGAGCACAACTGTGAGTGGGTTATCTATCCAATCACCTGCAGGAAGGCATCGTAGTTCTGTTCTATGCGTGCCAACTGGTAGGGTTCGAGGGAGAGGGAAAAGGTGCCGCGCACTTCTTCCAAACCGAAGGAAAGACGCAGAATGCTGGCCATGTTGAAACTTTGTCCGTCGCCCCGCTTCATGAGGAAATGACAGGTGCGGATGAGCAGAGGTTTGTCATGCTCTACATAACGGAGGGCCTTCAACAGGAGAAAGTAGCATGGTTTGCTCTGCACCTGCAGGAGGAATGGTATCCATGAGGAACTTTCCTTCAGACCGCATTGGAGCAGCAGGCGTTCTGCATCCGAGGGGGAGGCGAATAGCGGCAACAATGCCAAAAGGACCTTCTTGCGGTCGGTGTCGGTAAGTTCCCGGCAAAGGGAGGGGAAGACACCCGTCCATAATCCCACCTCGTCCAACACTTCGGACGTGGGATGCACTCCCTTGGGGCATAGCCTTGCCACAAGTGCCTTGAGCAGAGTGCCGAGATAGGCTTTCCTGTCACAGAGGAACAAGGTGCGGAACACCTGCCAGAAGACATCATTATCCACCGATGGCAACAGCCTCTCACCAAGCACACGACTGGCATTGCGGAACTGAGCATTGCTCATTTCCCCGAGATAGGCGAGCAACTGTTCGGGTGTTTCCAGCAACGTGGAGAGTTTCCTTGTATCCAACATCATTTTTCTCTCCGTGCATCAACAAAGGAACATGTAGACCAGCACACCGGCAAAGAAACCGAGCAAGACCAAGGGACTGAAACGTTTCAGATAGTAACCGAAGGATATCTTCTCCATTCCCATAACCGTAACTCCGGCCGCCGAACCGATTATAAGCAGGCTGCCTCCTGTGACGGCACAGAAGGCCAACAACGTCCAAAAGGAACTGTCGGCGACAAAAGTGCCTGCTTCCTGCAGGGGGTACATGCCCATGGTGGCAGAGACGAGCGCCACGTTGTCAAGGAAAGAAGACAGGATGCCCAGCACTATGGCAATATGGTTCTTGTCGGCAAAAGTGTCGCTTAGGAAATTGGCCATGATGGCCAGTTGGCCGGTGACGATAAGCGCCTGTACGGACATGAGGATGCCCAGGAAAAAGAATATGGTGCTGATGTCCACACGCGCCAGAGACCTCTGCACACGCAGGTTCTGCTTTGACTCTTCCTCGGAATCAGCATACTTGCGGTCGGTTATCACCCACAACAGGACCAAGCCAAGCAACACTCCCATAAACGGAGGCAACTGTATGAGGGTCTGCAACACCGGCACCATGGCCAGGGAACCGAGCCCCACCCACAGGACGGCCTTGCGCGTGGCCGGATTGACGTCCGTCTGCGCCGAAGGGGCGGCAGAGAGAGGGGCGGTTACTGCATCCTTGGGAAGCATGAAGGTGGCAATGGCCAGAGGAACGACAAGCATTGCCATTGAGGGCAGAATCAAGGAAGAAATCTGATGCAGGGCTGAAAGATTGCCACCCGTCCACAGAAGCAGGGTGGTAACGTCGCCGATGGGCGAACAGGAACCACCGGCATTTGCCGCTATGATAATCAAGGAACTGAATATCAGACGTGTATTGCGCTCGGGAACAAGTTTGCGGGCTATGGACACCATCACTATAACGGTGGCAAGGTTGCCCAGAAGTATCGACATGAAGAAGGTGATTGCACCAAGCGCCCACAACAACTTGCGCTGGCTGTTGGTCTTTATTGACTGGGAAATGATGCCGAAACCTCCATGGGAGTCCACTATGTCTATGATGGCCATGGAACCGAGGACGAAGAACAGGGTGGTGGCTACATCGCCAAGACCACGTACCAACTTCAGTTCAAGGAACTCGAACGCCAGTTCATGCAGAGGCATTTCCGCCAACTGGGGGAACATGGCCATGAACTCCTCTATGTGAGTCGGGGGATTTATCATGAAGAAGTGCTCGGCATTGAGCAGGAACACAAGCCAGAGCAGAATACACATTCCCACGGCAGTGGCCGCCTTGTTCACCTTGATAACATCCTCCAGGGCAATGCCTATGATGCCAAGGAGGAAGATAACGGGCATCAGATAGTAGAAAAACATGATTTTAAGGTTAGGTGTTACTGTTTTGCGACGGCAAATATATATATAAATAAGGTAATGCGGAAAGGATTTGTGTTAAGGGTTGCAAAATGGACGTTTTACGGGGAGCGGGGAAGTCCGAGTAGTCCGAGTTCTCTGAATACTCTGAATACTCTGAATAATCAGTTTTCCGATTTCCGATTTCCGTTTACATCATACCCCCTCCCCCTACGGGTACTCCCCCTGTCTCAGGGGGAGATAGTGGCAACAGCGTTCCTTGCCGCTTTGTCCACCTAAAATAGGGGGCGAAGAGGGTCTTTAGAAGAAGCACTGAATGTGCTTCTGTACCCTCTGAGGGGAGCACTCCCCAGTGCGACGCTGGACAGAGGAGCAAAGCGACGGAGGGGGTATGACAGTTTTCCGTTTTCACCTTTCCGTTTTCCGTTCCCCTTACTTTCCTATCAGGAAGATGGCAGGTATCTTTCCAAGGTCGGGCATGCCGGTGCGCTTCCAGTCGCGGATGGTCTGGGTGCGTATCCATTCGTCTGGAGTGGTGATGCCGGCCGCTATGCACATGCGGGTGTCGGGGCGCAGAGAGGCACACATGGTGTCGAACATCTTGCGGTTGCGGTAGGGAGTCTCGATGAACAGTTGTGTCTGTCCCTCTGCCCATGCACGGCTCTCCAGTTGCTTCAGGCGCTTGGCACGGTCGGCATCCTGAACGGGCAGGTATCCGTTGAAGGCAAAACTCTGTCCGCCAAGGCCCGATGCCATGACGGCAAGGATCATGCTGCTGGGCCCCACAAGGGGCACTACACGTATGCCACGCTTCTGTGCCAGGGAGACGACATCTGCTCCGGGATCGGCCACGGCAGGGCAACCGGCCTCGCTGATGACACCCACGGAATGTCCCTTGGCAATGGGGGCAAGGTATTCCGAGAAACGTGAGACATCGGCATGCTTGCCCATCTCGTAGAAAGTGCAGTCGTCAATGGGGAACTCGCGGTCCATACGGCGCAGGAAACGGCGTGCGGTACGTATCTCCTCCACTACGAAGTGGCGTATCTGCCCTACCACCTGGGCATTGTAGGAAGGAAGCACATTGTCGTGCGGTGTGTCGCCAAGGGTAACGGGGATGAGATACAGGGCAGGCTGTGCTATATTGTTGCTTTCTGACATAAATATTTGTTTCTAAGAGGAACCTTAAGGTCGTCCAACTTCCATTGATAATCTTCCAAAGTTATTATTCGCCTACGCTCATCGAACCAAGGTTGTCATCGTCCAACGCCAACACCTCGTCGTTTATCTGAGGCAAGGGATTTGTGGTACTCTGCTTGGCACCGAGTTTCTGCAACTTGGCACAGGTCTGCAGGATGCTCTGGCCGGAGGGTTGGAGTTTCTTCTCTCCGTCCTCGAAAGCCTTCTGCGCATTATCCAGAGCCTTGCCTATGGCCTGGTATTTCTTCATGAACTGCCCCACACGGTCCAGCATCTCGTTGGCAAGGGCATAGACCTTCTCGTGGTTCTCGGTCTGCGCTATCTGCGTCCACGTCAGGCTGACAATGCGCAAGGCGGCAAACAGCGTCTGCTCGTCGGCAATGAAGACATTTCGTTCCATGGCCTTGCGCCACATGTCGGGTTGGGCATTGAGTGCCGTCCACAAGGCTCCGCTATGCGGCACGAACATTATTACATAGTCCATACGCACCTTAGGCGGACGGATGTAGGATGAGTAGTCCTTTGTGGAGAGTTCCTTGACATGCTTCTGTAAACTGTCCACATGGGCCTTCAGGTAGCGCTGGCGGTCGTCCTCCATCTCGGCATTGACATAATCCATGAAAGCAGTAAGCGAAACCTTAGAGTCTATGATTACCTCGCGCCGGTTGTCGAGATGCAGGATCACGTCGGGGCGCATCATGCTTCCTTCCTCGGACTTCAGCACATATCCGTCTGCTCCGCGCATGGTTATCTGGGTATCGTAGTGCAGTCCGCATTTCAGCCCCTGACTGTCCAGCAGTTCGCATAGCACCGTCTCTCCCCAGTCGCCCTGCACCTTCCGTCCGTGCTTGAAGGCACGTGCCAGTTCCTCGGCACTGGTGCGTGCCGCCTCGCTCTGTTTCATGAGCTGTTCTATCTGCTCCTTCATGGAGGAGGACAGGGCGGTGTGTTGTATATTACTGTCGCTCATGGTCTTGCGCATGGCCTCTATGGTCTCCTTCAGCGGTGTGACAATCTGCCCCAGGTTCTGCGTACTGCTTTGCGAGAATTCCTGCTGGCGCTGTTTCAGCATCTCGTTGGTGGCTGTCTTCATTTCCGAAGTCACTCGTGCCAAGGATTCCTTGAAACGCTCGTCCTGAGCCTCCATGGCCTTGCGGTGGTTTTCTTCGGCCACACCCTGAGCCTCACGGAAGCGTGCCTCCTGGGCGGCGAGCGCCTGACGGTGGTTCTCTTCAGCGAGAGCCTTCGTCTCCTCGAAATGCTTCCTGTCGGCCTGCATCTGTGCCTCCAGTATCTGTATGCGCGTACCAGTTGCCTGGCTCTGCTCTGCATGCTGTGCCTTTTGCCGGAAGTAAGCAACAAGCATGGCGGCGACGCCGATTGCCAGACCTGCAATGAAAGATATGATGATTGTCAATTCCATATATTATATATAAGGTATATTGATTACTTATACAACTGCATGAATGTCTTGTGTCCCTTCGCATAGTATTGCCAGAGAAGCGAGAAGGAACTCTGTTCGGGCACAGGGGACAAGACGGTCTTGCTCAGATTCTCCTCACGGTCCTTGCGGAAGTCCTCCTTCATCCCATGGAAAGCACGTCGTGCCTTCCATACGGCAAGGAACGATCCCCATTGAATGGTGAGCAGGAACTGCAGGCTGGCCAGCGCATCAAGCCAGAAGCGGAGGCGCATGACGGACTTCAGTCTGTCCTCTGGCAGGTTCTTGTAAAGGAGCAGGAGGTTGTTGCGGAAGTTGAGGAACGTCTTTCTGGGATTGCCCTGCGGCAAGGTGCCGCCTCCCAGGTGATATGCTACGCTCTGGGGCACGCAAACCACTCCCCTACCCCGGCTACGCAAACGCCAGCACAGGTCTATCTCCTCCTGATGGGCAAAGAAACGTCCGTCCAGACCTCCTGCCTGCCAATAGTCATTGCTTCGTATGAGCAGACATGCACCTGTGGCCCAAAGTACCGTGGCTATGTCGTCGTACTGTCCGCGGTCTTCCTCCACCGTGCCCATCACTCTGCCACGGCAATAGGGATAGCCGAGAGCATCTATGAAACCACCGCATGCACCGGCATACTCAAAGTCCTTGGGCGACCACTGGCACAGGAGTTTGGGCTGGCAGGCGGCCACCTCGGGGTGTGCGTCCATGTATTGCATCATTGGTTCGAGCCAACCCTCACGCACCTCCACATCGCTGTTCAGCAACAGGTAGTATTCCGCTTCTATGGGCTTAAGACCACGGTTGTAGCCCTCGGCAAAACCGTAGTTCTTGTCCAGCACGACCTGACGCACGGAGGGAAACTCGCGCGAAAGCATCTCCAAGGAGTCGTCGGTACTGCCGTTGTCGGCAACCACTATCTCAGCATCTCCGCTATGCCGTATTACGGACGGGAGGAAACGCCGCATCATGTCTGCTCCGTTCCAGTTCAGTATTACTATGGATAATTTGGTTTTGTTGCTCATCTTCGTTTGGTTTGATGTTTCAGGCGGCAGGGGGGGGGAACGTTGAACGTTGTGCGAGGAGCGGTGAGCGGGGAAGTCCGAGTTCTCCGAATACTCTGAGTTCTCTGTTTCCCGTTTTCCGTTTTGACTTAACGTCGACCTTTGGTTCGTCGAACTTGCTCACGCTCGGCTTTTCGGACACGGCCGTGTCCCTACCGTGCTCTCGCTTACTCGCAGTTTTAAGCCGACTGCATCGTCTTGAACCTGCTCACGCTCGGGGATGTAGGGACTCGGCATGCCGTGTCCCTACCATGCTTCTGCTCTCGCTTACTCGCAGATTTCCGTTTTCCGTTTTCCTTTGTCCCCCTGAGACAGGGGTGACGAGGAACGAAGTTCCGGAGGGGGTATGACCTTTTCGTTCACCGCTCATCCATTCACCGTTCACCGCTCATCGCTCACCCTTCACCGCTCATCCGTTTTCCATTCCCACCATCGTTCCATTCAATGCCGTGCCGTCCTCGTTCCATTCGCCGAGGCGCACGTCAACTATGGTATTGTCCACCATATCGCTGGAGGTGCCGTCAGGCAGGGTTATCTCCACACGTATGTAATTGTCGGTAAAGCCGTGCATGGTACGCTTGCTCTTGCTATGCTCCAGCAGCACCGGCCGCACCTTGCCTATATATCTGTTGTAGAAGTCGTGGGTAATGCGCTCGCTGAGGTCCAGTATCTTCTGGCTCCTCTCCTTCTTATCCTCGGGGCGCACCTTGTGCGGAATCTCCAGAGCCTTGGTACCGGGTCGCTCGCTATAGGGGAAGACATGGTACTGTGCCACGGGCAGGGAAGCCATGTAGTCGTAGGCCTCCCGAAAGAGTTCCTCCGTTTCGCCACGGGTTCCCACTATAGTGTCCACACCTATGAAGGCATCGGGCATAAGTTCCAGAACGCGCTCCACCTTGCTACGGAACAGTGCCGTATCGTACTTTCTGCGCATCAGTCGCAGCACCTCATCGCTTCCGCTCTGCAGGGGAATATGGAAGTGCGGCATAAAGGCACGGCTCTTTGCACAGAACTGCAGCACCTCGTCGGTGAGCAGGTTTGGCTCTATGCTGGATATGCGGTATCGCTCTATACCCTCTACTGCATCCAGGGCCTTCAGCAGGTCCAGGAAACTCTCTCCCGTAGTCTTGCCGAAGTCTCCGATGTTCACTCCGGTGATTACTATCTCCTTTGCACCTGCCATGGCTGCCTCGCGGGCTTGGGAAACCAGCAACTCTATACTGCCGTTGCGCGAGCGTCCACGTGCAAAGGGTATGGTGCAGTAGGTGCAATAATAGTCGCAACCGTCCTGAACCTTCAGGAAATAGCGCGTCCTGTCTCCGCAAGAGCACGAAGGCATGAAGTTGCGTATATCAGCCGTACGTACGGTGCGATGCTCGTGTGCCGCCAGTTTGCGTTCCTCGGGCATCATCTGCATACGTTCCAATATCGCATCCACTATCTGCCCTTTCTCGTTACTGCCAAGAACCAGGTCTACTCCCTCCATGGCCGAAACCTGTTCGGGCTTCAACTGGGCATAGCACCCCGTCACCACAACAATGGCACCGGGATGGTTCCTGACCAGACGATGTATGGCCTGGCGGCACTTGCTGTCCGCCACCTCTGTAACGCTACACGTATTAACCACACATATATCCGCTATCTCGCCCTTGCGAGCGGTACGCACACCACGAGCCTTCAGTTCTGCACCCACGGTGCTCGTCTCTGCAAAGTTCAGTTTGCAGCCCAAGGTGTAATATACCGCTTTCTTGTCTTCAAACATATTCATGTTGCAAAGTTACGATTAAGCGAGCGATTTGCCAAATTTATTTGAGCAAATCCGAGCGTGAGTAACTTAGACCGAAGGTCAGAGCTACGATTAAGTGAGCGAAATGTCAAATACATTTGAACATTTCTACAATATTAACAACCATATTACAACCTAACGTCCAAACCTATTACAATAAAATCAACAAGTAAATTGATAGGGCAAATTGAGCAAATCTGTTCGATATTTGCGGTTAAACATTAAAAATATTAGAATCATATACATGATATAAAACATATATTAAAGATTTCCGCTCTTATTCCGCACCAAAACCCTAAAGCGATTTATCGCTAATAATCAAGGGGTTATAGTAAATATCACCATGTCAATGCAAAAAAAAGTCTAAAAATAATTGAAGAAATGTATTCGTGATATTAAAAATTGTCGTACCTTTGCACCGCAAAAAGGAAATAATGATTGTTTTACAGTATTAAAAAGTAACAAAAATGAAGAAGTTAGCATTTGTATTTGCAGCTATCGTAGCTGTATCTTTCGCTTCTTGCGGCAACAAGACCACTGGTACTGAGTGCGCTGACAGCACCGCTTGTGATAGCGTTGTATGCTGCGACACCGTTGCTTGTGACAGCGTTTGCTGCGACAGCGTTGCTTGCGATAGCGTAGTAGCTGAGTAATTAGCCACAGACGATATCAAGACAAAGAGGAATGATTGATCATTCCTCTTTTTTTATTTATATATACCATCACTTGCTCCGTCTGCCAAACCAACACTTTGCTTATAACATCTCTCAGCAATGATTTAGGAGGTTACTACTGAAAACATCCAACGCTGTACTAAAGAGCCATTATTTATCATCAGTAATAATTCACCGAACCATCGGTAATCGTTCGTCGAACGAACAGTAATGATGCGTCCCCATCATCACGAAGACAAACTAAAAGGAAAAAGAAGTCCATCAAAATATATAACTGTAGACAAAACGACCATATAAAAAAATCCCCGATAGCATTTGCTTCGGGGATCATTTCTCAGCACAAGGCTGATATAGTTTTACAGTTTTTTCTGTATCAAACAGGATTAAGCCTCCTCTGATGCAGCCTCTACAGCAGCACCCTCTGCCACTACGTCGAATGCAACGTTTGCAGTAACGTCCTTATGCAACTTAACCAGAGCAACATAAGAACCTACCTCCTTAACGTCCTTCAGAACGATAATCTTGCGGTTTACCTCAAGACCGAGCTTAGCGAGCTCCTCTGCGATATGCAGGTTGTTCACACTACCATAAATCTGACCGGTAGCGCTAACCTTGGTGCTGATAGTCAGCTGAACAGCGTTCAACTTCTCGGCCATAGCCTCGGCATCAGCCTTGATCTTAGCCAACTTTACAGCCTTCTGCTTCAGGTCCTCAGCCAACTGCTTCTTTGCGCTCTCGCTGGCAATTACAGCCTTACCATAAGGAATCAGGTAGTTACGGCCATAACCAGCCTTCACGTTTACGATTTCATTCTTGAAACCCAAGCCAATGATGTCTTCTTTCAGAATAATTTCCATATCTACTTCCTCCTTAGTTTACTTCATCAAATCGGTTACGAAGGGCAGCAGAGCCAGGTGACGGGCACGCTTAACGGCCTGAGCCACACGACGCTGATACTTCAAAGATGTGCCGGTGATACGACGGGGAAGAATCTTGCCCTGCTCGTTCAGGAACTTCTTCAGGAACTCGGGATCCTTATAATCGATATACTTGATACCGCTCTTCTTGAAACGGCAGTACTTCTTCTTCTTGATATCAATTGCAGGAGCGTTCAGATAACGAATTTCAGACTGTGCCATGTTTATGCCTCCTTTTTATTGTTACGACGCTTTTCAGCATACTCAGCTGCATACTTCTCCATCTTTACGGTCAGATAGCGCAGCACTCTCTCGTCACGACGGTAAGCAATCTCCAGAGTCTTGATAGTCTCGGGAGCAGCCTTGAACTCGATGAGCTCATAAAAACCGGTGCTCTTCTTCTCAATGGGGTAAGCAAGTTTCTTCAGGCCCCAGTTCTCTTCGCTGATAATCTCAGCGCCACACTTGGCAAGAACGCCCTTGAACTTCTCTACCGCTTCCTTCATCTGTTCATCAGACAAAACGGGAGTCAAAATGAAAACGGTTTCGTATTGGTTCATAATACGTTTAAATTGATTAATTATGTTGATAATAGTGCATAAATGCGGTGCAAAGGTACTGCTTTTGCGCGAGGTACGCAAGCATTCTCTTCATTTTTTACATTTTTAATCTTATTTTTAGACAACAAATTAGGAGATGTCAGAGTTTTTTTCTTATTTTGCATAGCAATTTAGGCAAGGACATGCCGTCAAGAAGATTTTTGAACACATATATACATATCCAAAAATGAAGTACACTGGTATCATCATGATTGTGGTTGGAGCATTAATCCTATTGCTCAGTTATGCAACCGACAGATTCTTAAACAGCGGAACCGTAGACCAAAATTGGATTCAAGGTTTGGCTATGTTGCTGATTATCGCAGGCGTGCCTACACATATCCATGTAGTCGGCAAATCGTCAAAGGCATAACACTCACACAAGCAGGCAAAGAAGAGAGGGGAAAAGCGCGTTGCTTTTCCCCTCTCTTCTTTGCCTTTGCGGAGACCACATAGGGAATCCGCAGGTTAACTCTCAGGTATTATCAGGCGATAACCCTTGCCGTGGACATTGTTTATCTCAATACGGGGGTCTGCCTTCAGGTGCTTGCGCAACTTGGTGATGTAAACATCCATTGAACGGGCGTTGAAATAGTTGTCGTCAATCCAGATGGTCTTCAATGCCAACTCACGCTCCAACACCTGATTGCCATGGGCACACAAGAGGGCAAGCAGTTCACTCTCCTTGGTGGTAAGCTTGGTGTTCACATCTCCCATAGTAAGGAGCTGACGCTGCGTGTCAAAGGTATAGCCCCCTAACTGATAAACGGTCTGAGCCTTCTTTGTCTTACCTTTCACACGACGCAGGATAGCCTCCATGCGGAACACCAGTTCGTCCATACTGAAGGGCTTTGTCAGGTAGTCGTCCGCTCCGACCTTGAATCCGTCCAGAATATCATCCTTTAGGTTCTTTGCGGTCAGGAAAATGATGGGAACTTCCTGATTTACCAGACGTATTTCCTTGGCAAGAGTGAATCCGTCCATCTTGGGCATCATCACATCAAGCAGGCACATGTCGTAGTGTCCCTTCGTGAATGCACGATAACCGGCCTCACCGTCAAGATACAGCTCTGCATCATAACCCTTGGCCTGGAGGTACTCTCTCAAAAGCATACCGAGACTTTCCTCATCCTCACACAATAGAATTCTCTGTCTTGTTTCCATAATCTCATTTATTATCTCCCATCCGGCAAGGCTGCCAGTTTCTGTCATCATAGCCCGCCAATACAGGAATTGTTATTACTTATCTTCTTTATACAACGGCAGCGTGATCATAAACCGTGTTCCCCTGCCATATTCGCTTGCCGCCTTTATAGTTCCGTGGTGCAGTTTTACCATCTTGTGCACATAGGCCAACCCCAGTCCGAATCCCTTTACATTGTGGGTATTGCCGGTATGCACCCTGTAGAACCTGTCGAAGACACGTTTCAAGTCATCTTTCTGAATACCGATGCCATTGTCCTCTACCTGAATATAGAGATGTTCCGAATCGCTTCTGGTGGAGACTTTCAACTGCAGGCTTACGTCATCCCGTTTGTACTTGACGGCATTGTCCATCAGGTTGAAGATGATGTTTGTAAAGTGCATCTCATCAACACTCACCATAGAGTTGACGGCATCCAGATTGGTCTCAATGCTACCTCCGTTCTGCGCCACCTTGATATTGAACGTCTGCACAACACTGTCTATCAGTTCGTTGGCATCCAGCGTCTGCATCTTCAGGGCTATATTGCCTCCGTCGTACAGTGACATCTGCAGAACCTTCTCCACCTGATAGCGAAGGCGCTTGGTCTCTCCGTATATCACTCCGCTCAAACGCTCGTAAGTATCGGTGGACTTCTGCAAGTTGTTATCCGCCAGCATCTGTGCGGCAATGCTTATAGTGGATATGGGCGTCTTGAACTCGTGCGTCATGTTGTTGATGAAGTCGTTCTTCAATTCCGTCAGTTTCTTCTGCCTTAAAACGAGGTAAACCGTAATAAGGAAAGTGACAAACAGGAACAATGTAAAGAGCAATGCCAGATATATCATATTGGCAACCTCCAGCACATACCTGTTGAGTTTCGGGAAATGTATGCTCACGATTCCCATCTTGCCGGTTGGGTCACTGCGGAAGAGTGTCTGGCTGTAACTGTAGTCTTCTCCCTCCGGATTATAGTCGGGACAACGGTATACCTCACGTCCCTCGCTATTGAACACTCTGTAGTGGAACTCCAGGTCTATACCATTGTTGCGGAGGGAGCGGCGAAGCGTCTGTACCAGGAAGTCCTTGTCCACCCGTTCCTCGAATCCCTTTTCCCCCGACGCATACAAGACTCTGAGGATGACTTCGTCCAGAACTTCACGTTCATATATATATGCATTGCGGATTCTGCGCTGGAAGGTGCGCATTCCCGTCATGGTAATGTCCATTCCGTACGAGGAGGAGTACATGTCCAAGGAATCTCCGTACATGCCTACCACATCCTGGAGATAGATCATCGTCTCATTGCGTTCCATGTTACGCGATGCTGCGTCCAGGCTCCTCAAAACACCTTCATTGAACTGCTCTCGTCTTACCGAAATCATCGTCCGTGCATAGCGGAGCTGCAAGTAAAGCAACACCACGAAGCAGACACCCATGGTCAGGCAGATTGTCCAAATCATCCATCGTTTCATAATGCAAAGATAACTATCGAATGTATATATAGCAAAAAAGAGAGCGTCATTCGCTCTCTTTTTTGCTTTTATTTAGATATCAGCGGTTCATTAGTTAACAAATCAGTAACTATGCTCCTGTTCTTATTCCTCGTCAGTACCCTTGTACTCGGCAACGAGTTTCTGCTGTACGTCACCTGGTACGAGTTCATAGCTGGCAAACTTGGTGATGAAGCTGGCACGGCCACCGGTCAGGCTTGACAAGGCGGTTGAGTAACTGGACATCTCCTTCAAGGGAGCCTTGCAGGTCAGTTTCTCATAACCGTTCTCGCTCTGCATGCCGGTAATCATGGCACGACGGCCCTGCAGGTCGCTCATCACGTCGCCCATCTTGTCGCTGGGAACGAATACCTCTACGTCGTAGATAGGCTCCAGAATCTTGGGGCCTGCCTCGCGGAAGGCTGCGCTGAAGGCATTGCGGCCGGCAAGCATGAAGGACAGTTCGTTGCTGTCCACGGGGTGCATCTTGCCATCGTATACTATAACGCGCACGTCACGGGCATAGCATCCGGTCAGAGGACCCTGCTCCATGCGCTGCATCACACCCTTCAGGATGGCAGGCATGAAACGTGCATCGATGGAACCGCCCACGATACTGTTGATGAACACCAGTTTGCCACCCCATTCGAGTTCCACGGTCTCGGTGCTCTTCACGTTGATGCGGTACTCCTGGTTGCCGAACTTGTAAACCTCGGGAGCGGGCATGCCCTCGTAGTAAGGCTCTACAATCATGTGTACCTCGCCGAACTGGCCGGCACCGCCTGACTGCTTCTTATGGCGATAGTCGGCACGGGCTGCCTTGGTGATGGTCTCGCGATATGGAATCTTGGGTTCGTCGAACACGATCTGTATCTTCTCGTTGTTCTCCATGCGCCACTTCAGGGTACGCAGGTGGAACTCTCCCTGACCATGAACCAGAATCTGCTTCAGTTCCTTGCTCTGCTCAATCTTCCATGTGGGATCCTCCTCGCGCATTCTCTGCAGAGCGTTCATCATCTTCTCGGTCTCGCTCTCGTTTACGGCACGGATGGCACGTGAATACTTGGGGTTGGGATACTTGATGAAGTTGAAGCGGTGCTCGGCGCCCTTGGCATTAAGGGTGTTGCCGGTCTTCACGTCCTTCAACTTGACGGTACAGCCTATGTCACCTGCCACCAGTTCCTCCACCTTGATGCGGGTGGCACCTGCGCAACAGAACAACTGTGCCATGCGCTCCTTGCTGCCACGGTCGGCATTTGTGAAGTCGTCGCCCTCGTGCACCTTACCCTGCATAACCTTGAAGTACTGGACCTCACCGATATGGGGCTCTACGGCAGTCTTGAAGAAATAAAGGCTGGTAGGAGCGTCAACGACGGGAGCGACCTCCTCGCCGCGTGTGTTGTGAACCTTGGGCATCTGGTCAACGAAAGGAACGACATTGCCCAGGAACTCCATCAGACGGCGTACGCCCATGCACTTGCCGGCGCAAACACAGAATACGGGGAACATGCCACGTGCGGCCAGACCCTTGCGGATACCCTCGCGCATCTCGTCCTCTGTGAGGCTCTCGCTCTCGAAGAACTTCTCCATCAGGCTCTCGTCGTGCTCGGCAGCAGCCTCTACCAGTGCCTTGTGCATCTCCATGGCCTTGTCCATCTCCTCTGCGGGAACATCCTCGATAGTGGGAGCACCACCCTCGGGACCCCATGAATACTTCTTCATGAGAAGCACGTCAATCAGAGAGTTGAAGTTGGGACCTGTCTGCAAGGGGTACTGAACGGGCACAACCTTTGAGCCGTACACGTCGGTCAACTGAGACAAGATGTTGTCGAAGTCGGTATTCTCGTCGTCCAACTGGTTCACCAGGAAGATGACGGGCTTGCCCAACTTCTCGGTGTAGCGGAAATGGTTCTGTGTGCCCACTTCCACACCGTTGGCACCCTTCAGCAGAAGGATAGCTGTATCTGTTACATTGAGGGCTGTCATGGCTGCGCCAACGAAGTCGTCGCTACCGGGGCAGTCAATTATGTTCAACTTCTTACCATTCCACTCCACATGGTAAACGGTGCTGAATACGCTGTATCCGTACTCCTGCTCAACGGGGAAGTAATCGCTGACAGTATTGTGCTGTGTAATTCGTCCTCTGCGGCTGATTACTCCTGCCTCATAGAGCAGGCTTTCTGTCAGGGTTGTCTTACCACTACCGTCATTGCCCAGCAAGGCAATGTTCTTGATTTCCTGTGTCTGATAAGTTTTCATCGTGTATTAGTATTGGTTTGTTTTAGGCTTTATTTGGCATAAACACTGGCTTCAAGGCCATGTAAAATGCCGAAATCGGACGTAAAAATACGCTTTTTTGACGAAATACGGACGGGCGCTTTCTATGTTTTACAACATCATGTCGGACATAATGTCGTTGGACACGAAGATACCGTCTTCGGTAAGCCTCAGCACGTCCCCGCATTGCACCATCCTGCCGCTTTTTATATGTGGCCCGGCCATCTTCATGGCATACTCCCTGTACTTCGGTTTAAGGGCGGAGAGGTCCATACCGTCTATGGTACGCAAACCTTTCAGCACCTTCTCCTCATACAGGCAATCCTCGTCCAGCACCTCCACTTCACGCTCCGGCATGCCGTCGGACATGATGTAGGCTTTCAAGTCGGAGGGATTGCTGCTACGGACATTACCCCCGTCATAACTATGTGCACCGGGACCAAGCCCCACGTACGGTTCGTCGCGCCAGTATCCGCTATTGTGCCGTGCCCTCATACCTGGCATAGCAAAGTTGCTCACTTCGTAATGCTCCATGGAATACATTGCCGCGGCCTTGACAATATATTCATACATGCCTCGGGATACTTCGTCAGAAGCCTCGGCCACTTCACCGCGTTCAAGCATGCGGTACAACGGTGTCCCCTCCTCCCATTGCAGTGAATAGGCGCTCAGGTGCGGCACGTGCAGGGAGAGGATTTCATCCACGTCCTTACGCCACATTTCCATTGTCTGCCCCGGAAGGCCGTACATCAAATCAAGGCTGATGTTGCCATATCCCGCCTCACGCAACAGGGACACCGCCCTGTGTGCCTGTGCCGAGGTGTGACGTCTTCTCAGGAGGCGAAGCAGATTGTCATCGAATGTCTGCACGCCCATGCTCACTCGGTTCACGGGCGTCGCCTTCAGGGCATCAACAAACTCCGGAGTAATGTCATCGGGATTACATTCTATCGTAACTTCAGCATCCTCCTGCAAAGGCGCCACCCGTTGCAGGGCATCAAAGATGTCTGTCAGGTGCTTGGCGTCCAGTTGGCTTGGCGTACCGCCACCTATATATATGGTATTTGCGCGCGCGAAGCGCAACTCCTCTGCCCTGCCCTCTATCTCCTTCAGCAAGGCCTTCACGAAGTCGTCCTTCAGTTCCGAAGATGTGGTAGAAAAAAAGTCGCAGTAGAGACACCGCGACTTACAGAATGGTATGTGGATATATATCATAATTCCTGGAACGTGAGTTCGTAGAAACAAGGATAAACGCTTGCCATGGCGTGCGAATGTCCTGCACTATGAGGCACTATCAACCTTACCTTGGCTATGCGCTTCTCGTCTGTCTGCGTACCTACACGGACATACTCCAAGGGCTTGAGCCAACCGTCGGGTACATCGGAGTCTCCGTAAGTGGAATACATAAGGCTGCCGGTGGGCATAGTCAGGTCAAAACTTCCGCTAATATAACCGGAATTGTTGGAGACATTCATGTACTCAGGTCTTGTAGCATAACTCTGGATACGGTTGGTCAATTGCAGGCTGTCGCCCATGATGTTGTATTCCCAGAAACGGCAGATAAGACGACGGCTCTCACCGGATTCGATGCGCTTGCCCGTACCTTCGCGAACTATCTGCATGTACACACCGGTATTGGAGAACAGGACAAACTCGTTCTTCTCAACGTTAGTGGTACTGTCCTGATTCTCGAACTCTTCCTCTGTGATGACCTTTATCTTGCCCAGGTCAAGCAGAGTGTCGGTGCCAATCATCATTACCACATCACGCTTGATGAAACTGCTCACGACCTCGCGTTCATGCTCCTTCTGCTCTCCATAGGTCTGGTCCTCGCTACCGCACGAATACTGTGCCAGAACTACGAGAGTAGCAAGAAACAACCAATATATTCTTTTCATATTCATTCCTTTTTCGCGCACAAAGATACGAATTAAAATTAACAATTGACCATGATAGAGTGAAAATAGCAATTCCGGAGAGCATTATTTAACATAGCAACTGTTGGACAAAAGAATTGTTGAACGCAGAAGTGATGTTTGGATAAAGGATAGCCTCCTCCTCTATTCCTTACCGAACAAAACGAGGAGCGACGAAACAGGATGTCAAAAAGATGGCTAATGAAAGTGTTGATGCGACAACACTCAAGTGTTGACGCAACAACAGAACAGTGTTGTCGAGGCAACACTGATAAATAGACGAGAAGGTCCGAGGCACTTATCTGCCCGTCAGGATTTCCAATGCCTTCGTCATGGTGGCATCATGCTTGTCCTTGAAATGACTTTTGTACGTTTCTCCCACAACAATGGTCGGGCGTATGCCATATCCCACGAACTCCGTTCCATCGGGTGCAGTATCATGCTTGGAACAGATATTGGCAAAAGAACCATCATCATCAAACAAGGTCACACGTACACCGTTGCCTGTGCTTCCACCCGTTGGGGTTCCCACCACTTCGCCACGTCTTATGCCCATGAACATTACGGCAAAGTCCTCTGCCGCAGAAAACGTGCCGGCATCCACAAGCAGCACAATAGGACGGGTATAGGCTTCCTTCCCAACAATAGGATTAATAACGTTTCCCTTGGATGAATACTCTTCCAATTCCCTGCCCCACGATGCAAATGCCGGTATATACATGGGACTTTTCCAGGACGAGGAAACAATCTGCTTGTCGGTAAGGTGACGCAGTATGTACTCACTATTGCCGGAATTGCCTCCGCCATTGCCACGGATATCCACAATCAGGGCCTTGGTCTTACTTATGCTCTCAAAGGCTTTATCAAACTCTTCCCTTATGTTACTACGCCAGAAATCGCGTATTGTCAGCAGACCTATGCCTTTCTTAATCTCAGTGAAGGATATGACAGGTTTTTGCTTTAGCAGGTCAAAAGATGCAGAACCTCCAACGTATTTGACAGACTTTTTACGTCCGTCATGCACGAAATCCAATCTTAGGCCCTCGCCTACGGCACAACGCAACAGGTCATAGGACTCGAATGTTATCCTGTTGCGCCACTGGTTGGTGGAGGCGGCGGCATAGGGCATGACGTTCTTTTCTCCATATTCCTTAACGGGAATACCGTTTATGTGCGTCAATTCCATACCACGCCTGATTCCCATATCCACCAAGACCTGGCTCTGAACATCATCTACATAAGCACGGTCTTCCAGCATCTTTAGCAACAATGGTGTGGCAGGCTTGCTGATGTTTCCCTGCACGAATGTATGTCCGTCATTGCAATGGGCAATCATACGTTGCATAACCCGTCTGCACTCTTCCCTGTCCTTAGCCGCAAGCATCTGTGGCAGGGTGGCAACATACAGGCTGTCCCAATCCGCCTTCATCCTTGAATAGAAGACGAAGTTGGACTTTACCCCTGCCCAAAGTCTTGCCAGGGCAAGTGAACGCAGGGTTGCTTCAGAAACGTCGCTCTTATTTTTTCGCAGGAAAGGTTTACTCTTGTCCGTAGCATCAAGTTCGTCAACCTCCATCCAGCACATAGGCAAAGAAATATTTCCTGTCGAATGAGCCTTCAGGAAATAGAGCGAACCATCTTTGCTATGTCCGTATGCATATATAGTATTCGTGGCATCATCTATAGAGGCAGACATGGCTGAGGTTGTTACCACAAATATTTTCTTCTGCTGCAATTCGTTGAAAACCTTGACTAACTTCTTTTCATGCCTGACGTCCCCGTTCTTAAAACACAAACGCATGCCCTTCGTCCACCCTGCTCCAGGCTTACGCATCATCAAGAAGCCGTCCTTGGCTATGGAAAAGTCATCCCCCGTATAACGAACTGAATCCTTATGCACATCAAAGGAGACACTCAGTTCATCATATAGCTTGTCCACATCCTTGAAAAGGGATTTTACTTGTGCATTTGCACTTTGACACAAAAAGGAAAACAACACACATAATGTAACGATACTGCTTTTCTTCATCATATCTTATTTATATATTAAGTTGGGTATATTCCTTTACCTGCTGGTGTCTCTATTTGATCTCCGTTTTGGAAATTATCCGGTAATCATACCACTTGTATGGGTAAGCAACAGAATTTCTTGCACTCAACCGCAATATCTGAAGTGCTCCGTTTGGCAGAAGCCTGAAACTGACACCTTGCGTATAAGAACTCAGGAAGTACACCATATCGTCTTCCTCTATCCAGTCGAAAAGTGTATCGTGATTGGCGGTCTTCTTTTTCGCAATGTCATACAGCATCCTGTAGCGCTTGCGATTTTCCTTCGATGGGGGAAGTTCGTACCGTGTCCCTACACTTGGTGCCGCCTCACGCCAGATATTTAACCAATCGATTTTCTCATTGTACGAATACCTGACGGGGAAACTCCTCGCGCCGCGCACCTTTGACATCCTATACAACAGAGAATCTATGTCCGAGAAATCACACGCCCTTTCAGAAGCCACCTTGTCAAGATACTCCGTCTGATTCAGAACCACCAGCAATTTATTGCCATACTGACGGTATAACAGATAGGAACGGACAGACAAATCCCTCAACATTTCAATCCCATGAAGACTGTAGTAGTGCGGAGCCTGCACCATGGCACGCGATGTATCACGCCATATCATGGTATATGTCAGTGTATCTCGCTTCTTGTACCTGTTGCTTTCCGGAGCGACAAACAGTTCTTCGTCAATGTACTTTAATATGCATGCTCTTTTTGCAGAATCAGAATGATTCAGTTCTGTACGCAACACCACTGTATTCATATATGCTCCGTTTGCAGATGAACGCAGTACCTTCTCTGCCAGTTCCACTTTATGGGGAAAGGCATTGCGCAAAGCGGTCGTAAGTTCTTCAAAACAGGTTTGCGACAATAAACCAATAGATTGTAGTAACAGAATTGATAGGAAAAGACAACGCTTGGTCATATTACTCATTCAATGAAATTAAATTAAAAACTTCGGTTTCCATCGCCTCTCTATGTAGCGCATCTTGCATCAACGCATCCTCCAACGTTGGCACAGGTATCACTTCCGTTGTGACGCCATTATCACTCACACTCTCACGACTGAACAAGATAGGACAAAGAGCCACAATACAGGCAGCAATTCCTCCTGTCACGTAATGCCACATCAGAGAAACGCGTTTCTTCGTATGCATGGAAGCCTGTTCCTTGCCTTTCAGCACACCATGCAAACGCTGCCCGAATCCACGTGGCAAGGTTTCAGCGTTTACATCTGGCAAGAGAGGCAACAACATTAAGCATTTATCACGCAATTCTATCGGACAATCCTCCGACATCAACAGGGAAGCCAATTCACGCTCCTCGTCCATGGTGCTTTCTCCGCTCATGAAACGCTTTAACAATTCCAGGTTACTCTTTGTATTCATACATCAACCTCCTTAAGATATTTGCATTGTTCCATCAGCCGCTTGCGTCCCCGCGACAGAATACTTCTCACATTCACTTCCGTCTCTCCCACAACAGAGGCAATCTCCGCTATATCCATCTCTGCATACAGACGTAATATCAACACGCGTGACATCTTCTTGGGAAGGTTTGACTTCATCCATTCCCGAACCAACCTTCGCCTGCAGTCCTCTTCCAACAATTGTTCCGGATTTAATGCATCGTCCAGCATCAGTTCAAGCACCCGTTCATCCACATTATCGCGACGTTTCCTGAGGCAATCCACACATGAATTGCGAAGGACCGTAATGATGTAAACCTCCACATTGTCCAAAGAACCCAATACATCACGCTTGCCCCATAACTTCAGGAAGACGTCATGCACCACATCCTCCGCATCCTGACTATTGTCCAACAACGACAAAGCCATACGGTACAAACGGGCACTATAGTGAATATACTTATGTTCAAACTCCTCTACCGTCACACTACTACCATATATCAATTCCAATACACTGACACGTCAATACGCTCATCCAAATAATAGCAGATGCGCATCACAATTATAACACATCTCTAATATAATAACGTATCAAGTCCCTTGTTTGTGGCAATGAAATAAAGAAAACTTAGTACAAGAGTCAACATTGCGCGCTAATAACCGATTTGGGACAAATCGTCAACATTCAACGTTAAACATTCAACGTTAAACGTTAAACCTTCTCCGTTCATCGCTCCCCGCCCCTCCAACACATACATACAACAAAGGAGTCCTTCGGAACATTCTCCAAAGGACTCCTCTTCTCTAAAAACGGCGGCTACCTACTCTCCCACGGGTGTGCAGTACCATCGGCGCGGACGGGCTTAACTTCTCTGTTCGGAATGGGAAGAGGTGGAA